>DATHVN010000214.1 GCA_035461305.1 Euzebyales bacterium
CCGACGCGGCGGCCGCGGTGACCCAGTGCCGGTCGGTCACCGTCCTCGGGCCGTGCGAGGCCAGCTTGTAGCCCGTCGCCAGCCGCGCCGTGACATGGTCGGAACGAAGGAGGTCAGTGTCGTCCATCCCCAGGGGTTGGAAGATGTGCTCGCGGAAGTAGCGCTCCAGCGGCTGTCCGCTGACATCCTCGACGATCTGTCCGACCGCCGCGATCGAGTGGTCGCTGTAGTTGAACGTGGCGCCCGGCTCGGCCACCAGCCGCAACGCGCCGCCGTAGAACTCGCCGAGCGCGGGCACGGGCTGGTCGAGCCGGACGCTCTCGCCGGGCCACCCGCTGAACAGCGCGCGCGAGGGGCGGACCAGCTTGGGAACCCCGGCGGTGTGGGTCAGCAGGTCCCGCAACGTGGCCGGACGCCAGGTGTCCTTGGCGGGCGCCAGCTGGAAGGCGCGCAGGTAGTGGTTGGCGGGGGCGTGCAGGTCGACCCGCCCCTGCTCCGCGAGCTGCATCGCCGCGGTCGCCGTCAGGGTCTTGGTGATCGACCCGACGCGAACGATGGTGTCGTCGGTGATGGGACGCTTCGACGCGATGTCGGCGAACCCGTGGGCGGAGAACGACGCGAGTGCTCCGTTCCGGACGATTCCGACGGCAAGACCGACGGCGGGCCGGCGGTTGAGCATCTCAGCAACCCGGGCGTTCAGGTCGAGCGCGTCGTCGGACATTGTTCCCCCTCCATCCCAGCGGTGCGGTCGGTGGACGGCGACATGTCGCAGGGGTATGACCTGACCGTGCCTCGGATGCGCGTGGGTGCGCATGAGGCGTCGGACCCGCCCTGCGCGGGCCGAGTGACCTGGCGGTCGCGCGCACGCCATGGATGCTGGTCGGCAAGGCCAGGTGACAAAGTGATGGACAGGCTGACCGCAGATGACCGACTGATCCTCTGGCCGGATGAGGTCTGGCCGCAGGACATCGGTGCCTTGGCGGTCCTCGACGGCAGCGGCCTCCTCGACGCGGACGGCAACGTCCGGATCCAGGCCGCACGCGACGCGGTCGACCGCCGGATCCACCTCGTTCCCCGCTTCCGCCAGATCCTGCGCGTGCCGCGACGAGGCCTCGGCGGTCCACTGTGGGTCGACGCTGCCGCGTTCGATCTCCGCGATCACGTGCAGGTCGCCCCGGTTCCCCCTCCGGGTGACGAGGCGCAGCTGCTGCACACGGTCGAACAGATCCGTCGGCGGCGTCTCGACCGGTCACGGCCGTTGTGGGAGCTGTGGTTCCTGCCCGGCCTGGCCGAAGGGCGAATTGCGTTGTTCGTGCGACTACACCACGTCGTCGCCGACGGCATCGCTGGCATCGCGAATGTGGCGGCACTGCTGGGCGCAGGTGCCGAGACGACCGCACCACCGAAGCCGTGGGTGCCGGCGCCGTGGCCCTCGTCGAGCGCGCTGCTCCTCGACAACCTCTGGCGACGGGTGGCCGCGGTGCGCGGTGCCGTCTCGACACTGGGTCCGCCTGGTGACGTGCTGCGGCGCGTTCGGGCCGCGTGGCCCACCGTGCGGGAGCTGCTCGCCGCAGAGCCGGGACCACAGACGAGCCTTGGCCGTCTGATCGGTCCGGACCGAAACCTCGCGCTGGTCCGCGGCCGCCTCGACATCATGAAACGGGTCGCGCATGCCTACGACGCCACGGTCAACGACGTCCTGCTCGCCGTGATCGCCGCCGGTCTCCGTCGGCTGCTTGAGAGCCGCGGCGAGCGGGTCGAGGACGTCGTCCTGCCGGTGTACGTTCCGGTCTCGCTGCGACGCGACCGGTCTGCCCGCGGGGGCGGCAACCTGATCACACAGATGGTCGTGCCGGTCCCGCTCGCGACCTCCGACTTCGGACGGCGGCTGCGGCAGATCGCCGCCGAGACGACCAGCCGCAAGGCCATGGCGCGGCCGCCCCTCGGGGCGATGTTCCGCAGCAGGCTCCTGGCCGGGGTGATGCTCAAGCTCGTCGCACGCCAGCGCGTCAACGTCGTCACCGCCGACCTGCCCGGCCCGCCCGAGCCGCTGGACGTCGCCGGCGCGCCACTGCTCGAGGTGTTCCCGCTGCTCAACCTCATCGGGACGGTGTCGCTCGGCGTGGGTGCGCTGTCCTACGCCGGCCAGTTCAACCTCATGATCGTCGCCGACGCGGACGCCTACCCCGACCTCGAGGTGTTCGCCGCGGGCGTCGAAGAAGAGCTGAGAGCGGCTGCAGCTGCGGTCACGCCGAGCGCCTAGGCGGGGCTTCCAGCCACGCTGAGGTCGGCGGCGACCGGGCTGAGTGACCCGATGAGTGTGGGACAGTCGGCTCTGGCAGATCGGCCGGTCTTGTCGGACGATCGTGGCGACTCGGGGACAGGGCGCGCGATCGTGCGGTGGCGGGTGTCGGCCGAGTCCGCCGGTGCGGGCGGGCGCGGGCTCGCCCTGCCACGGTTGCAGCACCGGGTTCACGCCCATGCGCGCCACCATTGTCCTGAGAATCGCGTGGGCCCTGTGGCACGTGCCCGCCTACGTGCTCTTGGCCCAGGCCGGCGACGGGCTCGAGACGCGGAGATGGGCATGGTCCTGGCCGGTGGCGCGATCGAGCCCGTCGCCTTGACTGTCGTGTTCACCTGGCTGTTCAACCACACGCGCAGCACGCTGCTGTGCATCGTGTTGCACGGCGGGATCAACGCGGCCGCCTCCATCCAGTCTGCTGCTACCCGCTGCCGTCGACGGCAGCGTCTACGTGCAGGTGGCCCTCACCGGCAACCTCGTCGTGATCCTTGGCGCCGTGGCCGTGGCAGCGTGGACGCGAGGACGCCTCGGCGGGTGACCTGCGCGCCGCCGGTCGTCTCAGTCGTCGTGGACGCTGCTCGTGTCGGTGAGCATGACGAGTTGTTCCTGTACGGCCGCCGTCAGCGCATCGTGCTCGGGGCACACGTCCGGGTCGGCGACGACGGACACGTTGAGGGCTCCGGCGTAGGACAGCACCCCGAACGCGACGCTGACGTTGCCGGTGGTTCCGTTGACCATGACGACGTCGAGCACCGGCGTGCCCAGGAAGGTCATCGGCTGGGCGGGCCCGCGGAGATTGGTGACCAAGGTGTTGATCATGCGCTGGCGGTCCAGCAGCCACCGCACCGCGCCGAGCGTCGCAAGCAGGCGGAAGGCCGGCTCCAGCACCGCCGCTGAAGCGCCACGCTGGCCGTGCTTGCGCTCTCGCATGATCCTCGCGATCCGGGTCAGGCGTTGATGCGCGTCCCCGGCGGCCGGAAGGACGACGGGCAGGACGCCGACCTGGTTGCCGAGCTCGGCGCCGGCTGACGCGCGCCCCGACACGGGCACCGAGACCACGATCGTGGTGATGTCCTCTCCTCGCCGTCGCAGCACCGCGCGCAGGGCACCCGTGACCGCCGCCAGCACGACGTCGTTGACCGTGCCCATGTGCTCGTGAGCCACGGCACGGACGGCGTGCAGCGGGACGCGGGCCACCGCGAGGCGGCGCCGTGGGCCGGTCGGCTGGTTCAGCGACGTGGCAGGGGCGTGCAGGGTGACGCCAGGCAAGCTCTGGGTGACGCCGTCGGCGATCCGGCGTAGCGTGCGGGGAAGACCCGCGATGGCGCGGAGCCGCTCCGCTGCGGCGTCGAGTGCCAGCCGCCACACCGGCGGGGACGGAACCGGCGCACGTCTCTCGCAACGCGGTGCGAACCCGTCCGCGAGGTGTGCGAGCACCGCCAGACCGCCGATGCCGTCCGCGAGCACGTGGTGGAACACCACGACCACCGCCCACCGCCCGTGTGTCAAGCCTGTAACCACAGTCGCGCGCCACGGTGGCCGCGCCCGATCCAACCGGGTCGTGACGAGGTCGGCGGCGACGTCGTACAGGGCACGGTCGTCACCGGGGGCCGGGCACGCCAGCGCGGGGACGTGGTTGGCGATGTCGAAAGACTCATCATCGATCCAGATCGGACGCCCACAGCCGAACGGCACGGGCTGCAGCCGCTGTCGCAGTCGGGGGACGCCCGCGACCCGCGCAGCGATCGCACGACGTGCGGCGTCCGGTTCGGC
Organism: Euzebyales bacterium; assembly: GCA_035461305.1. NCBI lineage: Bacteria > Bacillati > Actinomycetota > Nitriliruptoria > Euzebyales > Euzebyales bacterium. Next base: position 4,076 of record DATHVN010000214.1, read on the forward strand.
AGCAGGGCCAGCCATCAGCAACACCGCGCCGACCTGCGCGGGCACACTGCCCCTGTCGTAGGTCAATTGCAGCATGTCGTTGGGTGTCGCCCGTTCGACAGGCGTGGGCGCGCTGTTGGCCAGCCTGTACCCGAGCGCGTGCAACCTCGCGGTCTCCAGCACGTGCGTCCCGTGGCGCATCACCCGTTCCCCCCGCCGCGACCGTTGGCCCCGCGTTCTCTTCATGGCGTCCGCCCTGCCCGACCTACAGCATGCGCGCCATGCCTGGGACGCGTGTGATGAGCAGCCAGGCGAGCCCGAACGACCCCATCACCCCGCCGCAGGCAACGACGAGCGCCTTGACCTCGGCCGCCAGGGGCAGCGGCCGCAGCGCGACGGCCAGCCCGATCAGCACCAGGCCCTGGACGATGAACGCCCCGTACGCGCTGCGGCTGACGACGGGACCCGCCCACCGCAGCGGGCTGTCGAGGCGCTGTTGGGCGACGCCGAGCAGCCACACGGATCCGAACACGGCCAGGGCGCTTTCGAGCGCGGCGAATATGAGCGCTTCGACGTGCCGGCCGCCCATCCACACGCCCTGCGCGAGCCCGCCGCCGACGGCTCCCCAGGCGACGAAGACCGCGAACCCACCCGCGGCCACCAGCGTCGCGGTGCGACTTTGCCTGCGCAGCCGCTCCGGGACCGCGGTCAGCCAGCCGCTGCGTGCGGTCGCGACACCGAGCGCGAACAGCGCCACGCACTCGGGCCACTGGTACAGGTTGAGGTCGACGTACTTCTGGCTGTCGAACGGGAACACCAACCGGACCAGGAACGTCGCGACGCCCACGGCGGCGGCGAGCACGAGCAGGTGGCGTGCACCGATGTCGACCTGCCGGCCCCATTCAGCGCGACCGTGCCGCAGTCTGACCCAGGCCGCGTAGGCGAGGGAGAACACCAGCAGATCGCCGACGAACCACAAATAGCCCGTGTCGAGGGCCTCCTCGGATGTGCCCACCAACTCCGCCAGGTACGAACCGGGTGCGTTTCCCAGCGGGCGGTACAGGGCGTACAGCAGCGCCGGCCACACCACCAGTGAGAACACTGCGAACGGCACACCCAGACGGACCAGCCGGTCGCGGACGTACACGCCCGTGCCCTTGCGTTCCAGCGACGGCGGCGTGAGCAACCCGGCGATCAGGAACAGCAACGGGATCATGAAGACCCCGAACGGCATGACGACCGCCAGCAGCACCGCTTCGGTGACCGGCGACAGCGTGGCCTCCCGCACGTCGGCGTACGCCCACAGCTCCATGGACGTGTAACTGCCCACGGCGTGACCGGCGATGATCGCGGCGATGAGGATGACCTTCAGGTTGTCCACATACAGCTGACGTTGCGACGCCCAGCGCGCGACCGCGGAGGGATGATCCACAGGCGCCGATGCGGGAACACGACGGCCGTCCAACCTCAGCATGTCCTCAAGCGTGCGCCATCCACCGACGCCCCGGAAGGGTCGAACGGCGCGGTCCGGCCCGCCACTCGGCCGCTTCGCTGGGGCTTTCGGCCCGTCCCCGGTGACTCCCAGCCTGCACCGTGCGCGGC
>DATHVN010000215.1 GCA_035461305.1 Euzebyales bacterium
GAACCGCCCGATCATGCCTTGGGCCGGTCGCGTGGCGGGTTGACGACCAAGGTCCACGGCGCGGCCGACGGCCGCTGCCGGACGTTGGCGGTCCATGTCACCGCCGGACAGGTCCACGACACCACCCAGTTCGCTGCGGTGCTGGCCGGCATTCGGGTGCCCCGCGCCGGCGCGGGACGGCCACGCACCCGCCCCGACCGGGTCGTGGCCGACAAGGCGTACAGCTCCCGCGCGAACCGGGCGCTGCTGCGGCGCCGCGGCATCGCCCACACCATCCCCGAACGCGGCGACCAACAGGCCCACCGCGCCCGCCGCGGTCGTCGCGGCGGCCGTCCCTGCGGGTTCAACGGCGACGCCTACCGGCGACGCAACACCGTCGAGCGCGACTGGAACAAGCTCAAACAGTGGCGCGGCATCGCCACCCGCTACGACAAGACCGCCACCAACTACCGCGGCGGCATCCTGCTTGCCGTCCTGCTCACCTGGACCCCCAAGTGATTCGGGAGACACGCTCTAGTCCGCGCCGCCGCCGCAGCCGCAGATGCCCGGTGGCGCCCGAGGCGCCCGCCGACCCGCTCCCCCACCACACACCGAGGGTGCTCGTGTCCGGATTTGCCGCTGCTCGCCACCGGGTTCTGGTCGGTGCTGTTCGGTCTGTACGCCTTCGTCCTGCCGTTCGTGCTGCTGGCCGCGTGGGTGGCGCTCGCGCTGTGGGACCTGGCCCGGCGCGAGGACCTGTCGCGCCCGTCGACGATCGCGTGGGTCGCGTCGGCACGTTGGTCGGAGGCGTCGTCTGACGCCGCGCGTGGGACGCCACGGCGCGCCGTAACGTTTCCGGAGCGGTTCCGCGGCACACTGCGTCCGGTGATCGACAAGGCTCACGTACCGCCAAGGCCACCGGCCCGCGACGCTCCGGCAGCATCCAGGGCCGCGTTGCCCATCCTGGGCATCATCGTGTTCACGTCCGCGGCGACGATCTCGGCGAGCGCTGTGCTGGGCGACGCGAGTGGCTTCGGGACCGCGATGCTGATGCTGCCGTTCCCGGTCGTCGGCGCGGTCGTCGCCTCGCGACGGCCCGGCAACCCGATCGGCTGGATCAGCTCGCGATCGGTGGCCTGTCGGCGCTGGACGGGGCCCTGGGATTGTACGCCCACACGGGCCTGCGCCTCACGACGCCGCTCCCCGGCCCGGCCGTCGCGCTGACGCTCCGAGCTTCGCTGTGGATCCCGATCTTCGGGCTCGTCGGCACCTTCCTGCTGCTGCTCTTCCCCGACGGTCACCTGCCGTCGCCCCGCTGGCGATCGATCGCATGGCTGTCCGCCTGGACGCTTGCGGCGTTGTGGGTCCTCGTGGTCTTCTCCCCCGGCACGTTTGCCGACTTCGGGTTTCCGACCGTGCACAACCCGCTCGCCGTCGACGCCGTCGGCGCCGTCGCACCGGTCCTCTTCTCAGCGCTGCTCACCGCCCTGCCCCTGTGCATCATCGCCTGTGCCTCGAGCCTCGTGCTGCGTTACCGCCGCGCCCACGGAGCGCAGCGTCTGCAGCTGAAGTGGCTCGCTGCCGCTGCCGCCACGGCAGCCGTCGTGTACCTCATGACGATGCTGGCCGACCTGCCCTACATGATGTCCGACATGCCAGTCCCCCCGTGGATCGAGGTGCTGAGGATCGTGGGGCCGCTGGCCTTCCTGCTGATCCCACCCGCGATCGGCGTCGCGATGCTCCGCCACCGCCTGTACGACATCGACGTCATCATCAACCGCGCACTGTCTACGGCGTGCTCACGTCGGCGTTGACCCTCGTCTACCTGTCGCTCGTTACGGCGCTGCAGGCGCTGCTGCAACCTGTGGCCGGCCGCTCCGATCTCGCGGTCGCAGCATCGACCCTCGCGATCGCCGCGGCGTTCCGGCCGGCACGCGTGCGTGTCCAGCGCTTCATCGATCGCCACTTCTACCGTCGCCGGTACGATGCCGTGCGGACAGTCGCGGCGTTCGGCCAACGGCTGCGTGCCGGCCACGACCTCCTGGCGCTTCGCACCGAGATCTCGGACGTCGTGCGCGAGGTCATGCAGCCGTTGCACGTGTCGCTGTGGCTGCCGTCGCAGAACCGTGCCGCGCGACGTTGAGCTGATCCCCGGAGCCCCGCGTCCCGGCGTCCATGATCGAGCCCTGGCGCGGTCGACGACGTCAGTGGCGCGGTTCGATCGGCCCGTCGGCGGCGAAGCGTCGGATGAAGCGGTCGAGCGCCGCGATGTCGACGCCCTCGCAGCGCTGGATCACGCCCCAGGCGGTGAACGCCACCTCGCCATCGTCGAGTCGCTGGTACGGCGTCATCGCGGCGCGGCCGTCATGACGCCCACGCACCCGCCGGGCGAGTCGAGCGACCTGCGCGTCGGGCAGGGTGCCGTAGGTCACGACGACGCCCCCGGCCTCCAGGACCGACACCTGCGCCGGCTCTCCGAGGGGATCGTCCCGGTCGCGGACGTCCACGTCGACGTGCCCCGACGCGTGCCAACCCGACGTTGGCGGACGGGACGAGTACGGCACCGGCGGCGTCTGATCTCCGAGGAGGTGCGACCCGCTCTGCAGAGGTGGGCGGTCGATGGAACCACACGCCGGCGCGGCGACCGGCGCGCGCGTCGCACCCGCTGACGACAGCGACGGCGCTGCGGTCCCGGCGCGCGTCGCGGCGGGGTCCGGTGTCCGCGACGCCCCGATCGCGGGGCTGGGTGTCCCGCCGGTGGGCCCGGTCGCCCCGGATGGCGCAGGTGGCGCCAGCCCGCAGCCGGCGATAGCCAATGCGAACGTGATGAGGAGTACACGGAGTTGGCACATGACGAACACGACACCGCTGGTCCGGCGTGCAGCGCGGTGGGACGTGGAGCTGAGGGGAATCGAACCCCTGGCCTCCTCGATGCGACCGAGGCGCTCTACCAACTGAGCTACAGCCCCGCGCGAGAGGTGGATGCTAGCACTCCGTCGCACGCGTCGACGGCACGCGGCCTCTCGGTCGCGGTCCCTAGGACGTCGGGTCCTCGATGATGCCATGTCGCTCGAGCACCCGGTGGAGCCGGTCGAGCTGGAGCGCAGTGGTCAGGTCGCCGCGGCTGCGTTCGGTGATCGACCGCGCGATGTCGGTCGACCGTCGCAGGCCGCCGGTGACGGCGTCGGGGAAGTCGATGGTGACCAGCAGCGCGATGACGTCCTCCATGAGCGCCAGCGTGCGCTCCGCGCCCGCGTGGTCACCGGCGCGGAGCAGGTCGAGCATGCGGCGGCGCAGCTCGCCCACCGTCTCGGCCAGCCCGTTCAGCCAGGCAGCGGTCTCGATGCCGAGCTCGCTCGAGTCCGGCAGGGATTCGTCGACGGTCACGAGCATGGCGTACACCAGCCGTGCCTCGGCGTACTCCTTCTGGGCGTCGAGGACGAAGCCGGCGCCTGTCAGCTGCGACCGGCGCGCCGTGGCCCGTCGGACGACATCGAGCGACGCCGCCGCCTCATCGAGCAGGGCCCGGCCGCTGGCGTCGTCATGGCGGTGCACGGCGCGGATCGCGTTCGCTGCGGCGCGGATGACCCGGCGGGACGCGGCGTAGGCATCCTCGCGCGCGCGGTGCTGGGTCTCCAGCTCGTCCCGCGCATGCTCGGCGATGTCGTCCAGCGTCGTCACGGGTTCCCGTTCCACATCATGGTGCGACGTTCGCCGTGGTCGTGACAAGACTCCTCGATAGGGTCAGGGCCCGTCGGGTTGCTGTCTCCGCCACCCCGTGACGACGATCCCTGCGTCACCCACGACGAGTTCGACCGCATCGACATCGGTTTCGAATGGCGACGGTGGTTGGCGACGTTCACGTTCCTTGGCGAGATCATGCAACATCTCCCGCTGCTGTGCGAGGCGCTGCTCGACGCGCAGGACCATCCCCGCGTAGACCGCATAGGCGGCACCGACGACGCCGGCGGGGATCCACCAGGGACCGCCGACGACGAGGCCGGCGACGGTCGCGACGGCCAGGGCGAATCCGCCGCGGGCAAGCATGGCGCGCCGGCGCAGCTCCGCGCGGCTGCGGGCGCGCGCGGACACGACGCGCTCGGCATCGCCCAGCACCAGGATGCGCCGTCCGGCCGTGTCGCCCGGCTGCTCCACCGCGCCGGTCTGGGCGAGCGTGTCCATGCTGCGTCCGAACTGGTTGACGGACTCCAACGGAGCGGCATTGCGTCGCTCCCGCAGCAGGCCGGGTAGCAGCACCCAGGCCCACAGCCCGACCAGCAAGCCGACGACGACGAAGCTCATCGCGGCGGAGAATACCAATGAAGGCATTTGTCACATGGGAGGCCGAACGCCCGTGATCAACGTGGATGATCGCCACCATGCAGTTGATCCACGGCGTGGCCGAGGACGGGAAGCACAACCGCCAGGTTCTCCGTCGCACCTTTCGGTGAACCCGGGAGATTCACAATCAATGTGCGTCGTGCGACGCCCGCGATCGCCCGCGACAGCATCCCCATCAGCGTGATCTGCAACGCGGCCGCACGCATGGCCTCCGCGATGCCGTCGACCGTGTGGTCGATGACGTCGGCCGTGGCCTGTGGCGTCTCGTCCTTCGGGTGCAGGCCGGTGCCGCCGGTGGTCACGATCACGTCGGAGTCGTCGAGTGCCGCGCGCAACGCGTCGGCGACCACACCCCGACCGTCGGGCACCACGACGACCGGCGCGACCGTGAACCCCGCGCGCTCGAGCTGCTCGACGAGCCGGGGGCCTGCCGCGTCCTCGTAGACGCCCGCGGCTGCGCGCGTCGACACCGTGATCACCGTGGCCCGGCGCGGCGCGTCAGCCATCAGCGGGCCCGGCGTCGCCGGCGTCGCCCCGCCCCGCGACGTCGCGCCGGTACTCGCCGCGCACGCCGCCGGCCTTGTGCTCGAGCTGCACACGCTCGATCACGGCGCCGCGGTCGACCGCCTTGATCATGTCGTACAGCGCGAGCGCGGCGGTGCTCGCGGCCACGAGCGCCTCCATCTCGACGCCGGTGCGGTCCGCGGCGCGCACCGTGGCAGTGATCTCGGCTCGTGGCGGGTCGCTGCGCACCGCGACGTCGACCTCGACGGCAGCGAGCGCAACGGTGTGACACAGAGGGATCAGTGCCGGGGTCTGCTTGGCGGCCATGATCCCCGCGACGCGGGCAACCGCCAGCGCGTCACCCTTCGGCAGGGCGCCCGCCGCGAGCAGGTCCGCCGTCTCGGTGCGCAGGATCACCCGCGCGCTCGCCGTCGCCTCGCGCGCGGTCGGCGTCTTGGCGCCCACGTCGACCATCCGGGCGCGCCCGCGTGCGTCGAGATGGGTCAGCCGCTCCTCGGACACCGGGGTCACACGCTGCGCAGCAGGTGGACGACCACCCGCTCGCCTACGTCAAGGTGATCGCGGTCGGCGGGCACTTCGGCCAGTCCGTCGGCTTCGACCATCGAGCGCAGGATCCCACTGCCCTGGTCGCCGGTCGGCCGAGCCTGCCACTCGCCGTCACGGCGCCGCAGCCTGACCCGCGTGAACTCGACCTTATCGACGATCGAGTCGAGCGGCGCCTCCAGCGTCGCGCTGATCCGCGGGCGACTCAGGTCGCGCCGGCCCTGCATCCGCCGGATGGTGGGGCGCACGAACACCTCGAAGCTGACGTACGCGCTGACCGGGTTGCCAGGCAGGCCGAAGCACGGGATGAACCGGTCGGGGTCGGCCTCGACGAAGCCGAACGCCTGGGGCATCCCGGGCCGCATGCCCACCTTGGTGAACCTCACATCGCCGAGCTCGGCGAGCACGACCTTGACCAGGTCGTACCGGCCGGCGCTCACCCCGCCGGTGGTCACCAGCACGTCGGCGTGCGGCAGCAGCTCCTCGATCGTCTCGCGCAGCCTGATCCTGTCGTCCGAGGGAACCATCCGTCGCACCGTCTGGGCGCCGGTGTCGCGCGCGAGGATCGTCAGCACGTAGCTGTTGGCATCGTAGATCTCACCCGGTGCCCGCTCGGTTCCGGGGTCGGCGAGCTCCTCGCCCGTCGAGACGACCACGATGCGCGGCTGCGGGTAGACCGAGACGTACGAGTGCCCGAGCGCGGCGAGCATGCCGATGCTCGCGGCATCCAGGACCGTGCCAGCGACCAGGACGGTCTCGCCACGGCGCACCGACTCACCCGCGGCGCGGATGTGCGCGCCCGGCCTGGGTGCCCGCAGGACACGGATCCGCGCCTCGTCCTCCTCGACCTGCTCGACCGGCACGATCGCGTTCGCTCCGGCCGGCACCGCGGCACCGGTCATGATGCGCACCGCTGTGCCGGGCTCCGCCGGCACAGCGGTCGGGTCGTCGCCGGCGGCGATCTCGCCGCTGATAGGCAGCCACCCGTCGACGGCCTCGGCGACCACGGCGTAGCCGTCCATCGCCGAGTTGTCGAACGGCGGGATGTCGGAGTGGGCCACGACGTCGGCCGCAAGCGCGCAGCCGGACGCGTCGAGCAGTGACAGCTGGATCGGCGCCAGCGGACGGATCGCGTCGATGATGCCCTGCAGGTGGTCCGACAGCGGGACGAGCTCGGAGGCCGGCCCATGGTGGTGGTCGTGCGGCGCGTGTCCCGCCTGAACCTGCGGCGCCCCACTGGACGCGGGTGGAGCGCCGACATCGTCGGACGTTGGCGGGGCCCCGGCATCGTCGGACACGGGCGGGGCGCCGCCGTGGTCGGCCGAGGGGCGCCCGTGGTCGCCCGTGTCGGCGCCGGTGGCCCGATCCCCCGCCGCGGCATCGCGATCGGCCACCTCGACCCGATCGTCCGCGGCCTCACCGGACGGCTGGCTCACCATGCGTGCACCATCTCGCGAAGGAAGGCGCGGAACTCGGGACCCAGGTCGGGCCGGTCGACCGCGAGGCGGACCGTGGCGCGCAGCCAGTCGGACTTGGTGCCGACGTCGTAGCGCGGACCGGTGTAGCGGATGGCGCGGATCGGCTTATCGAGCGCCTGCGCCCGCATGGCGTCGGTCAACTGGATCTCACCACCCTGGCCCGGCCGTACGGTGTCGATGTGATCGAAGATGTCCGGTGTCAGCACGTAGCGGCCGATGATGCACAGGTTCGACGGCGCGTTGGTCGGCCCCGGCTTCTCGACCATGTCGGTCACGTGGTAGACGTCGGGCTCACTGGGATCGGGCTCGCCGGCGATGACGCCGTACTTGTGGAGCTGGTCGTCGTCGAACTCCATGACCGCCACCACGGTGCGCTCCGACGTCGCGTTCAGCTCCGCCATGCGTCCCAGCAGCTGCCCGTGGTCACCGAGGACGTCGTCACCGAGCAAGACCGCGAACGGCTCGCCGCCCACGTGCTGGCGCGCGCAGCCGACCGCGTGGCCCAGGCCGAGCGCCCGTCCCTGCCGCACGTAGTGCACGCGCGCCAGCTGCGCCGGCTGGCGGATCGCGTCGAGCAGGTCGTCCTTGCCCTCCGCGGTCAGGATCGCCTCGAGCTGCTCGTCGCGGTCGAAGTGGTCCTCCAGGGACCGCTTGCCACGCCCCGTGACGATCAGCAGGTCGTCGAGTGCGGCCGTCACGGCCTCCTCTACGATGTACTGCATCGCCGGTCGGTCGACCAGCGGCAGCATCTCCTTGGGTTGTGACTTGGTGGCGGGCAGGAATCGGGTGCCCAACCCCGCTGCGGGGATGACCGCCTTGCGTGCTCGCACGCTGTTACCTCGTTGTGCCTCGACGCCTGACCGTGCCTGCCACGGCCAGGTGCTCTGACCCACTGAGTGTACGGGCTCGCAGCGGTCCGGATGCCCGGCGCGCCCCGCCGGCGCTCGCGCCGTCGGTCAGCCACGACCCTGCGGTCCCGCTGTGCCCGGGGCACGCGCACGTCGTGGCCACGTCGTCGGCGTTCACACCGCGGTCATGCCGGGGCCGACTTAGCGGTGTACAGCGCCGCGTTGGCGCGCCGCAGCGGCTCGTCGACGCTCGTGCCGTGTGCCGGGTGGGCGGACGTCGACAGCGTCGTCGGCGACGGCCGCGGCCAGCGGCGTGCGGTCACGCCGCACCAGGACCGCGAGTCCACGCGCCGGATGGCCCGGGGTCGTCGAGCTACCAGCACAGCCAGCGAGGCGCGGCCCGGGGCGGTCGGAGGTCACCTGCTCGGCGGCGCTGCGGTCGCCAGGATGTGCGCCTGGACGGCCAGGCGGGTCGTCGTCGTCTCGTGGGCGGCGAGCGCGTCGACGAGCGCATCGTCGACCTGGGCGTGGGCGTCGGTGGCGGCGGTCGGGGCCCTGCGCTGCACGGGCAGCGCGCCGGCGAGCAGCGGCAGCACGACCACGACCACCACGAACGAGGCCGCGCCGCCTTCGCAGCGTCATGGCCTGCACGTCACCTCGTCGCCGAGTGGCACCGCTACGCTGCCGGCATGCGGGATGGTCGTCCGTGGCTGCACCGTTGCCGTGTCGCAAGCATCCCGTGATCAACACATTGGGTAGTCAGATAGATGCGAGAAGTGAACCTGGTGCGAGAGGAGAAGGCCCGGATCCGGCGGGAGGTGCTCGCGCGGCGCGAGGCCCTGCCGACCGACGAGCGGGCACGGGCGAGTGCGGTCATCCGCGACCGCCTCCTCGCTCTCGATGCCGTGACGGGTGCGCGCACCCTGCTGGGGTTCGCCTCGTTCGGCACGGAGGTCGAGCTCGACCCGCTGCTGCAGGACCGGATCGGCCACGGGGTCGGCGTGTTCCTGCCCTACATTGCCAGCATGGCGCCGCCGGTGCTCGAGACGGTCCGCGTCACCGACCTCGACCACGACCTCGTGCCAGCGCGCATGGGCATCCGTGAACCCGACCCGGACGGCCGGCGGCCCGCGCGGGTCGCCCGGATCGACGTCGTGATCGCCCCGGGCGTGGCCTTCGACGCCGGGGGACGGCGCCTGGGCTACGGCGGTGGCTTCTACGACCGGCTGCTGCCGCGGCTGCGGCCGGGGACCCCGGTCATCGCCGTGGCCTTCGCGACGCAGGTCGTCGACGCCGTGCCTACGACGCCGCGCGACGTACCGGTGGACGTCATCGTGACCGAGGCGGAGACCATCGTCGCTTCGGCGCCGGACGACTCCGCCTGATACCGCCATACTGGCGCGGGGGAAGACCGCGCCGGGAGCACACTCCATGCCAACGTACGAGTACGCGTGCCGCGACTGCGGCCGGAACCTCGAGGTCGTGCAGTCGTTCACCGACGACCCCCTCGAGACCTGCGACCACTGTGGCGGCACGCTGCGCAAGGTCTTCAGCGCCGCGGGGATCATCTTCAAGGGCTCCGGCTACTACGTGACCGACACGCGCAGCGACCGCAGCCGGTCGGAGGTGTCCACGTCGACGGGCGACAGGTCCGATGGGGCAGCGTCCGGATCGAGGGACGCGACGCGCAGCGGTTCGCCCTCGTCGTCCGAGACCGCCGGCAGCGCGTCGTCCAGCGACGCCAAGAGCGCCTGACGTGGCGGCGGACCAGATCGCGGTCGGCATCGTCGGCGGATCGGGCTTGTACGAGCTGATCGACGATGCGCACGAGATCACGGCCAACACGCCACACGGCCAGCCCTCGGCACCCGTCGTCATCGGCGACATCGGGGGTCGCGTGGTTGGCTTCCTACCACGACACGGCCGCGACCACGAGGTACCGCCCCACCGGGTCAACTACCGCGCCAACCTGTGGGCGCTGTCGGAGCTCGGCGCGACCGACGTCATCCTGCCCTGCGCCGCCGGCAGCCTGCAGTCCCACGTCATGCCCGGCCACTTTGTGATCGCCGACCAGGTCCTTGACCGGACGCGTCACCGGATCGACACCTACTACGACGGACCCCGCACGACGCACATCTCGCTGGCCGACCCCTACGACGAGGAACTGCGCCAGGTCGCGATCACCTGTGCCCGGGAACTGGACATCCCGGTTCACGAGCGCGGCACGATCGTCGTGATCGAGGGCCCGCGGTTCTCGACGCGCGCCGAGTCGCGCTTCTACTCGTCGATGGGCTGGGAAGTCATCAACATGACCCAGTACCCCGAGGTGGCGTTGGCACGGGAGCTGCAAATGGCCGCCGTCAACATCTCGCTCATCACCGACTACGACGTCGGCCTGGAGGACGACCCGTCGGTGCCGCCGGTGAGCAAGGACCGAGTCGTCGAGGTCTTCGCGCAGAACAACGACCGGCTGCGCGACCTGCTGTTCGCGATGGTGCCGCGCCTGCCCCTGTCCCCGGACCGCCCGGCGCTGCACGCCCTCGAGGGCGCCCAGTTCTGACCGCCCCCCGCCCAGCGCCCACCCCGAACCGCGCCCCCACCCCGAACTTCGCTACACCACCTTTGGACACGAACTTCGGGGTGGTGAGCACAGTTCGCGCATTGACCGACATGCGCTCACCACCCCGACATGCGCTACATCCTCCTCCCGGCCCGCTGGACCACCTTGGGCCTGCACGAGTGTCTACGCCGCTTTCCACAGGTGGACGACCTGGCGGCACGACGCGCACCGGCTGGTGCTGGCACGCTGCCGGCCATGCCGCCGCTGTCACGACTGACCCGCCCACTGCACGGACCGCCCCCGGCGCTGCCGGCGGCGCTGGACCGGTGCAGCGAGCGCTGGTGGCGGCTGCCGCCGCGGCTTCGGCTGCTGACCATCGCGCTCGCCGTCTGCAGCCTGCTCGCGCTCGACCAGTGGCGCGTCGCGCACGCGCAACAGCGGTGGAGCGGACCGGCGCGCCGTGCCCTGGTTGCCGTCGAGCATGCGCACGTCGGTGACCATCCGGAGCTGCGGGTCGTCTCACTGCCGCCCGCGATGGTCCCGCCCGACGCACCGCAGCGCATCGCCGACGACGCACGCCTCACGCTCGCGCTGCCAGAGGGGGCGGTCCTGACCCGGGCGCACGTCTCGCCGCGCGGACCGGCGGTCGGCCTGGATCCCGGCCTGCGGGTCGTGCCGCTGCCCGTCCCACCGGGGCTCGACATCGCCGCCGGCGCCAAGGTCGACGTGTGGGTGCTGACCGACGGAACCGGTCAGTCCCGGCGAGTCGCCAGCGGCCGGTCGGTGCTTGCCGTGGCGGCGGCCGACGACGAGGATCCCGTCGCGCTGATCGGCCTCGCCGCCGGTGAGGTGGCCGCCACGGTCGCCGGGCTCGCCTCCGGCGACGTGTTGCTGACCCAGGCCCCGCCGTGATGCCGGCCGGATAGGGGGCGCCACGCGAGGACGCGCAGCCGACCACGTCCGCGCAGACGATCTCGTGCGGCGAACGAGGCCCCCCGGATGGTGGCGGCTCAGGGCGCCGCCTGGACTAAGCTCGGGTGTCGCCACACCGGCGCCGACCCCTCCGTCCCCGACGATCAAGGACCGATGTCGACCATGGTCGACCTGTTCCAGGCCGTGCTGCTCGGCATCGTGCAGGGGCTGACGGAGTTCATCCCGGTCTCGTCGAGCGGGCACCTCGTCCTGGTGTCGCACTTCCTCGGCGTCGAGACGCCGGGCATCGCCTTCGACGTGGCGCTTCACCTGGGCACGTTCGGCGCGGTGCTGCTGTACTTCCGAACGGACCTGGCGTACATGCTCGCCGCGATCGTGGGGGCGGGCGACCCGGCCTTCGTGCGCTACCACCGGCGACTGGCCACGCTCCTGGCGCTCGCGACGATCCCGATCGCGATCGTCGGCCTGGCCCTGCGCGACGTGTTCGAGGCCGCCTTCGACGCACCCGCCGCCGCGGCGGGATTCCTGCTGTTGACCGGTGTGCTGCTGCTGCTCGGCGAGGCGGCACGCAGCCGACGGGGTGGGATCAGCGCGCCGACGACCAACCCCGACCCCGAGCAGGTCGCGGTCGGCTACGACGCCGGCGACCAGGAGGGCCTCACGTTGGACCAGGTCGGCGTGCGCCAGGCGCTCGTGATCGGGTTCGGCCAGTGCGTGGCGCTGTTCCCGGGTGTGTCGCGGTCGGGCACGACGATCGCGGCCGGGATGAGCGCCGGACTGACCCGTCCGGCCGCCACCCGGTTCTCGTTCCTGCTCGCCCTGCCCGCGCTGGTCGGCGCGACCGTCGTCAGCCTGCCCGACCTGGCGGCGGGCAACGGCACGTTCGGTGCGCCGGCGATCCTCGCGGGCATCGCCGCCGCGTTCGTGTCGGGCTACCTGGCGATCCGCTGGCTGCTGGCGCTGGTGGCGCGCGACCGTCTCACGGTCTTCGCCTGGTACTGCTTCGCGGTCGGCGGCATCAGCCTGCTGGCCCTGGCCGGCGGTGTCTGATACAGGCGGACGGTCGTCGGATCAGCTCACCCGGCGACGATCGTGTTGCGCAGCTCTCCGATCCCCTCGATGCGGGTACGCAGCACCTGGCCCGCCGCGAGGAACCGGGGCGGGTCGCTGCCGGCGCCAACCCCACCGGGGGTCCCTGTGGAGATCACGTCGCCCGGCTCGAGCGTCATGATGCGGCTGAGGTAGGCCACGATGTCGTTCGGCGGGAACACCAGGTCGCTGGTCCGCGCCGCCTGGCGCTCGTCGTCGTCGACCCAGCAGTTGATCGCGAGGTCCCGGGCATCGTCGATCTCGTCACCGGTGACGAGCACGGGACCCAGCGGAGTCGACCGCTCGAACGTCTTGCCCTGGAGCCACTGCATGGTGCGGAACTGGTAGTCGCGCATCGACACGTCGTTCAGGATCGTGTAGCCACCGATGAAGGCCTTCGCGTCGTGGGCCTCGACGTTCCGCGCGGGCCGGCCGATGACGACGGCCAGCTCCGCCTCGTAGTCGACCTGGGACGAGACAGCCGGCAGGACGATGTCGTCACGGGGACCGGTCAACGCGATCGCGAACTTCGCGAAGCACGTCGGATGCTCGGGCAGCTTGCGCCCCATCTCGGCGATGTGGGTCTCGTAGTTCAGCCCGAGGCAGATGATCTTGGGTGGCCGCGGCACGACGGGTGCCAGGTCGGCGACGTCGAAGGCCACCGCCCGCCCGGCATCGCCGTCCGTGGCGCCCGTCGAGAGGGCCTGCACGGCGTCCGGTGCGTCGAGCGGGATCAGCCTGTCCCCGTCCAGCCGCGCCGCGCGGGTTGTCCCATCACCGGTCCGGATCGTCGCCAGCCTCATGTCGCTGCCTTCCGCGCTGCGCACACGTGTCCCTCACTGCGGCGCCCCATGCCCACTGCCTCCAGCGCTGCGCGCACATGTCCCTCACTGCGGCCGCCCCATGCCAACTGCCTCCAGCGCTGCGCGCACACGTCCCTCACCCCGACCATCTGCCGGTCGGGCTCCCACCGGCGGCGTCACCTCACCCGTCGGCCGATGCGCCCCCCGCCAGCGTCATGCCATCGACCAGCAGGGTCGTCCCGCCCATCGCACCACCGAACGGCAGGAAGCGCAGGTCGCTGCCAACGGTCACGATCTGGGCGAGCATCTGCGGGATCGAGCCCGCGATCGTCGCTTCGCGGACCGCCTCGGCGAACTCGCCACCACGGATCATCACGCCGGCCGCCCCAACGCTGAAGTCGCCGGAGATCGGGTTCGCCCCCGAGTGCAGCCCCATGACCTGCTGGCAGTAGAAGCCGAGATCGACGCCGGCGATCAGCTCCGACGGCGGGGTCATGCCGGGCCGGACGTAGAAGTTCGTCGGGCTCAGCCCCGGCGGTGCGCTGTAGCTGGCGCGGCTGGCGTTGCCGGTGCTGGTGGTGTGGTCACGCGTCGCGCTCGCGACGTTGTGCAGGTAGCCCTGCAACACCCCGTCGTCGAGCAGCCCGGTCCGCTGTGTCGGCGTGCCCTCCCCGTCCCAGGGCGCCGCCGCGGGACCGTCGGCCAGAGTGCCGTCGTCGATCAGGTCGACACCCTCGGGCGCGAGCTGCTCGCCGACCTTGCCCGCGAACAGGCTGCGGCCGCGCTGGACGGCCTCGGCGGTCAGCCCACCGGCCACCAGGCCGAGGAATGAGGCCGTGACGAAGGGGTCGAACACGACCGGCACCCGCGCGCTCGATGGCGACGTGCCACCCAGCAGGCGGGTCGCCCGCGAGACCGCCTCGGCCGCGGCGCCCTCGATGTCGAGCTCAGCCAGGCTGCGTCCGATCGACAGCCCGTACGCGCTGGTCGTCGAGCCGTTCCGGCCGGCGAGCGCTTCGACCAGTACGAAGGCGTCGCTGCGCACGTAGCTCGAGCGCACCCCGGTGCTTGATGCGATCGCGGCTGTACGCACGCTATCGCCGTACTGAGCCGTATCGGTGCCGGTGACGTCGGCGCCTACGCGGGCGGCGTCCTCCAGCGCGATGGCGGCATCGACCTTCTGCTGTGGCGTGACGTCGTCGACGCGGGCGTCAAACAGCTGCGCCGGGTCGAGATCCGCCACGGGCTGCGGCGCGGGCATGACGTTGCCCTCGTCGGGACTGCCTACGGTGGCGTTGTCACGGGCCTCGTCGAGCGCGGCGTCGAGCGCTTCGTCGGTCAGGTCGACGGTGAAGCAGTAGCCGACCCGCTGGTCGCGCACGACCCGGATGCCGATCCCCCGCCGCCGCGCGCTGGACAGCGACTCGACCTCGCCGCCGTGTGCCTTGACGGTGGTCTCGGTCTGATCCAGCCCGAAGGCCTCGACGCCCTCGCCGGCCCGCGCACGCCCGACGACCCGATCCAACAGCCCCAGGAGCTCTTGAGCACTCATCTTCGACCTCCACGGAGAACGCTTGACGGATCCATCGAGCGGTGGGGTGTCGAGGTGGACGACCTTGAAGGTGGGTCGGAACGAAGATCCGGGGACATACCACGGACAGGGCCCCAATCCCGAACTGTGAGGCGTGGTGGCCCCGGCCCGTGGTGGGTCGGTCGAAGATCCAGGGACACACCCACGGACGGGGCCATCACGTCGAGCATCACGCCGCCGTCCCTCCCACCGTGATGCGCCCGATGCGCACCGTCGGGTTGCCCAGGCCGGCGGGGACGCCCTGACCGTCCTTGCCGCAGATCCCCTCGCGTACCTCGAAGTCGGTGCCCACCGCCTCGATCCGCGCGAGGATCGACGGTCCGTCGCCGACCAGGTTCGCGCCCCGAACCGGATAGGTCAGCTGGCCGTCCTCGATCAGCCAGCCGACCGCGACGCCGAACACGAAGTCACCGGACGCCGGGTCGACCTGCCCACCACCGAGCTGCTCGCAGAACAGGCCGCGCTGGACGGATCGGGCGATCTCGTCGGGGTCGTCGTCGCCAGGCAAGATGTAGGTGTTCGTCATCCGCGGGATCGGCAGATGCGCGTAGGACTGCCGGCGCGCGTTGCCACTGCGCGGCAGGCCGAGCTCGTCGGCCCGCAACCGGTCGGTCAGGTAGTCGGTGCACACGCCGCGGTCGAACAGCACCGTGCGCTGGGCGGGGGTACCCTCGTCGTCGAAGCCGTAGCTGCCCCACGCGTTGGCGACCGTCGCGTCGTCGACGCCGGAGATCAGCTCGGAGCCGATCTGCTCTCCCTGGCGACCGCGGTACACGCTGGCGCCCTTGGCGACGATGTCGGCCTCCATGCCGTGCCCACAGGCCTCGTGGAACAGGACGCCACCACTGCCGGGGGCGAGCACGACGGTCATCTCGCCGGCGGGTGCCGGCCGGGAGTCCAGCATCAGCACGGCGCGTTCGGCCGCGCGCCGTCCGACGTCCTCGGGCGGATGGCGGTCGAGCAGCTCCAGGCCGGCAGCCGCACCAGGTGCCTCGATCCCGGTCTGTACGACGTCGTCACGGGAGGCGACCACGCGGGCCGTCAGCCGGGTCCGGACCCGCCGTTCGTTGTGACGGTGGCCCTCGGAGTTGACCAGGAGGACGTCCTGGGTGATGTCGCCATAGGTCGCACCGACCTGGCGCACCGCCCCGTCGACGTCCCGTGCCGACGCGTCGATGCGCCGGACGACGTCGGCCATGCCGGAGCCGTCCAGGCCGCTGGGGTTCTTGGCCGCCGGGTGGGTGTAGGGCGGCTCGACCGTCCGCAGGTCCGCGACCCGGGCCGTGTGCGACCCGCTGACCCCGGCCGCGGCGATCCGCGCCGCCTCGACCAGCGCGTCGCCGGTCAGCAGGTTCGTGAAGGCGTAAGCGGTCCGGCCGTCCGCGATCACCCGCACGCCACCGCCACGGTCCAGGCCGGTGACGAGGTCCTCGACGCGTCCGTCGTCGACGCTGACCGAGCGGCTGCGACGCTGCTCCACGTACAGCTCGGCGAACTGCCCGCCACCGGACAGGGCCGTGGCGAGGATCGTGTGCAGGTCGGCATCGTCGAGCACTGGAGGTGTCACGGGCTTCACCTGTCGGACGTTAGGGTGGGCCAGTCTCGCACGGCGCCCGCGGACGCGGCGCTAGCCTGGCGCGCCATGGACGATCCCCGACCCACGGTCGGTGTGGTGGGTGCCGGCCAGCTGGCGCGGATGTGCTGGCAGGCCGCCATCGGGCTCGATGTCGACCTGCGCGTGCTGGCGGCCCGGCCGGACGACGCCGCCGCCGCCGTGATGCCCGACCCCCACATCGGTGACGCCGACGATCCCGACGCGCTGCGCCGGTTCGCCGCGGACTGCGACGTGCTGACCCTCGACCACGAGCTCGTGGACACCGCCACGCTGGCCGCGCTCGTCGCGGCGGGGGCGTCCGTCCACCCGGGCCCGGAGGCGCTGCGCTTCGCCCAGGACAAGGCCCATCAGCGTCGCAGGTTCGCCGACGCCGGCCTCCCCGTACCCGCGTTCACGGTCACCTCCGACCTCGCGGTCGCAGAGGCCTTCGCCGCGGTGCACGGCTGGCCGGTCGTATGCAAGCGCCCGCTGGGTGGCTACGACGGCCGCGGGGTGTGGTCGGTCAATGACGCCACTGCGCTCGCGCAGGTCTGGGACGAGGCCGCGGTCGAGGGCGCCGAGGTCCTCGTCGAGCACGCGGTGGCCATCGAGCGCGAGGTCGCGGTGGTCGTCGCCCGCGGACCCGACGGGCGCCACACCGCCGCACCCGCGGTCGAGACGGTCCAACGCGATGGCATGCTGCGCGAGCTGATCGTCCCCGCGCGCGTGCCGGCCGACGTGCAGCGTGACGCGATCGAGCTCGCCGCGGCGGTCGTCGACCTGGTCGACGTCGTCGGCATCTGCGCGGTCGAGCTGATCTGGGACGCCTCCGACCTGCTGATCAACGAGATCGCCACGCGGCCCCACAACTCGGGGCACTGGACGATCGACGGCGCGATGACGTCGCAGTTCGAGAACCACCTGCGCGCGGTCCTCGGCCTGCCTCTGGGGAGCATGGAGGCGACCGCCCCGGCGGTGTGCAGCGTCAACGTGGTCGGCGACGCGATGGGATCGTGGCCGCAGGCGCGCCTTGCGGACGCCCTCGCCGTGCCGGACGTGCACCTGCACCTGTACGGCAAGGCGCCGCGCCCGGAGCGCAAGCTCGGGCACGTGACCGCCACCGCGCACGACCTTGCCACTGCCCGCGCCCGCGCGCACGCGGCAGCTGCCGCCCTCGCCGGGCAACCGGTCGATGCGCGGGGGTGAGGCGCAGCCTTGCGACGAAGTGGGTAACGCTTCAGCGTGGTGCACCCGGTCCAGCGACGCGTCAGACCCCGCCGCGTCCGAACCGTGGTGCGCAGAGAGGACGATCATGACGCAGGTGTCGCCCGACGACACCCCCGCCGCCCCCGCCGGTGACGGCACCCCCGCCGTGGCCGTCGTGATGGGTAGCGACTCCGACCTCGAGTGCATGCAGGCCGCCGTTGACGTCCTCGACCGGTTCGGCGTGTCGCGTGAGGTCCGCGTGCTGTCGGCCCACCGGCGCCCGGACGACATGCTGGCGTACGGCGCGTCGGCTGCTGATCGGGGCGTGCAGGTGATCATCGCCGGCGCCGGCGGCGCGGCCCACCTGCCCGGCATGCTGGCGAGCGTGACCCGCCTGCCCGTCATCGGAGTGCCGGTGCCGCTGCGGCGGCTCGACGGGCTGGACTCGCTGCTGTCGATCGTGCAGATGCCACGTGGCGTCCCCGTCGCGACGGTCGCGATCGGCAACGCCGAGAACGCGGCGCTGCTCGCGTGCCGCATGCTGGCGCTGGCCGACCCGGCGCTCGCCGACGCGCTCGACGCCCACCGCGTGGAGCTGCGCTCCAGGTCGGGCGAGGCGGACGAGCGGGTCCGCGACCGCCACCCGGCGACCGCCGGGCCACCGCCGTGACGGGTGCGATCTGCCTGCAGGGCGGCAACGAGTTCCACCCCGAGTGCCGCGAGATGGATGAGGGGTGGCTGGCCCGCGTGCCAGTGGGCGTGGTCGCCATCGCTCCGCTTGCGTGCGCCGCCGGCGCCGAGTACCGCACGGCGGCGCACAACGGCGCAGACTACCTGCGTGACCTCGGCGTCGGCGACATCATCGTCACGCCCGAGCCGAGCTTATCGCTCGACGGTGCCGTCCGGGCGATCCTCGACGCGACGATCGTCGTCATCCCCGGCGGCTCGCCTGCCCGCATCCGCAAGCGCGTCGTCGGCACGGCGATCGGCGGTGCGCTGCGTGCGCATCTCGCCGGCGGTGGCACCGTTGTCGGCGCGAGTGCGGGCGCGATGGTGCTCGGCGAGCTCATGCTGGTGCCCGGCACGGACATGCAGGTCCACACCGGCCTTGGCGCGGTGCCCGACGTGCTGGTGCTGCCGCACTACAGCGAGGAGCGCCGCAGCGTCGTCGACGAGGTGACCGCGCAGATCAACGGCTGGGTCAGCATCCTGGGGATCCCGGCCTGCTCGGGTGTGCTGTACGGGCACGATGGTCCGCTGGCGTTCGGCGCCGACGCCTGCTGGCGCTTCAGCGCAGACAGCGAGCCCGCGACGATCCCGCACGCCTGACGGTCCCTGAGACACATCCGACACTAGCGCACCCAGTGTCCCCACATCCAGCGCTCGACCGAAGGGGACACAGCCCACCGCCCAGCGCCGCGTGACCTCAGATCGTGGACAGTGCGCGGCTGACGGGAGGTCACCGACGCTGCCGTCGGGCCGCAGCCGGTCAGACCAGGCGGCGGTCCGTGGCCCAGCGCGTCAGCTCGTGGCGGTTCGACAGCTGCAACTTGCGCAGCACCGCCGACACGTGCGTCTCGACGGTCTTGACCGAGATGTGCAGCCGCTGGGCGATCACCTTGTAGGTGAACCCCCGCGCGATGTGGCGCAGCACCTCACGCTCCCGCGTCGTCAGCTGGTCCAGCTCGGGATCGACGGGCTGGATCGCGTCGCTGGCGAACGCGTCGAGCACGAACCCGGCCAGGCGCGGTGAGAACACGGCGTCGCCCTCGTGGACCCGGCGGATGGCGTCGGTGAGCTCGGCGGGCGAGATCGACTTGGTCACGTAGCCGCGGGCGCCCGCACGGACGATCGCGATGACGTCCTCGGCGGCGTCGGACACGCTCAGTGCCAGAAACTGCGTGTCGGGGCGCTCCTTGGCGATCGCCTCGATCACGGTGCGTCCACCACCGCCCGGCATGTGCACGTCGAGCAACACGACGTCCGGACGGGTGCGACGGATGCCCGCGATCGCCGTGTCGACGTCGCTGGCGGTACCGACGACCTCGAACCCGACGCGCAGCTCCGACTTGACCCCCGACAGGAACAGGCGGTGGTCATCGACGAGGAAGACGCGGATCATCGTGAAGACTCCCGTGGCAGTTGCAGCTCGATCTCGGTGCCCGACCCGGCCTCGCTACGGATGGTCGCCCCACCGTCGTGGCGGGACATACGGCCGACGATCGACTCGGCGATGCCGCGCCGGTCGCCGGTGATGGTCTGCGGGTCGAAGCCCTTGCCCTCGTCGCGGACGAACACCGTCACGTGCTCGGGCTCCACCTCGACGTACATCGACACCCTGTCGGAACCGGAGTGCTGAGCGGCGTTCTGCAGCGCCTCGTAGGATGCCGCGGCCAACGCGCGCACCTGGTCGTCGACCAGCATGTCACCCACGACGACGAGCTCGATCGGCAGGTCGTAGCGCTGCTCGATGCGCGCCGCGACGTCCTCGAACATCGGCTGCAGCCGCTCGGCCTGCTGGTCGTCGGCACCGTACAGCCAGGCGCGCAGCTCGCGCTCCTGGCTGCGGGCGAGGCTGACCATGCGTCGCGGCGAGTCGCTGCGCTGGATCATCGCCAGGGTCTGCAGCACCGAGTCGTGGAGGTGGGCGGCCACCTCGGCGCGCTCCTGCGACCGGATCCGTTCACGCCGCTCCTCGGTCAGCTGCTGCGCCTGGCGGACCATCCACGGGCCGAGGATCAGGCCGACGCCCAGCCCGGTGATGACGACGGCGATGATGGCCCCGCCGCTCGACGTGATCGCGTCGCTGCCCACCAGGAACAGCGCGACGCCCGCGACGACCAGCACGCCGCCCGCGGCGAGGCGCAGAAGCGCCGAGCGGCCCGGCGACTCGGCGTTGGTGGCGGCGGTGGCGAGTCGGTTCCAGGCCTGGTTGTCGTCGCTGCGCGACCAGATGATGCTGCTGCCCAGCGCGACCAGGGCGACCGGCCACACGACGCCGTCACCGAGCCAGAAGCCGATGGTGCGCAACACCAGCATGACCCCGAGCAGGATGCACAGCGTGCCGAGGTCGCGCAACGTGCGGGGCGGTCGCACCATGGCGTCGGGCGGGCGCTTCTGGTCGGCGGCGGTCCACAGCAGCAGGTAGGCGAAGATGCCCACGCCGCCGGCCGCCGTGAGCGCGACGAAGCAGGCGCGGATGTAGACAGGATCGACACCGAAGCGCTCCGCCAGGCCTCCGGCCACGCCGGCGACGACGCGCTGGTCCTGGCTGCGCCAGAACCCCGCGCTTCGGCGCGCGCCGGTCGGTTCGGTCTGCGTCGCGATGTCGTCTGGTCCTGTGCGGCGGTCGTCGTGGACCCATCGTCGCACGCGCGTGTGCCTCAGCCCATGGGTGACCCCCCTGAGGCCGGCGTCACCGGCCCGGCGGACCCCAGGGCATTCCCCGATGGTCCCGCGCGTGATGCCGCCGCATCATCTGTGCCATGACCAACCCAGACGCGCCCCAGCCGCCGCGTGACGACGACGCGTCGGAGGCCACCTCTTCGACGACCCCGTCGGATGGCCCGCCGCCGCAGGACAAGCACCCACCCGCCGACGCCACGTCGACACCACACAACGCTCCCCAACCACAGGACGAACCCGCGTCCGACCACACCACGTCGACACCACACGACGCTCCCCCACCACAGGATCCGCCCCCGCCGCACGACCCACCATCGGGCGGACCGGGTGCCGCACGACCACCGCCGTACCGCACACGGACGCTCGACCGACGCAGCACGAACCGCGTCGTCGCCGGTGTCGCCGGCGGACTGGGCGACTACTTCAACGTGGATCCCGCGATCTTCCGCCTCGGGTTCATCGTCCTCGCCGCGTTCGGCGGCAGCGGCTTCCTGCTGTACCTGGTCGGCTGGCTGTTCCTGCCGGAGCGCGGCACCCAGCGATCGGTCGGCGAGGGCCTGGTGCGCAGGCTCGGCGGTGGCCGCTCGGCGGGCGGGCTGATCCTGCTATTCGTCGCGCTGCTCGTGGTGGCGGACACCATCGGCGGCGGCGGGCTGATCTGGGCCGCACTGCTGATCGGCATCGGCGTGCTGCTGTTCCGCCAGGCCGACGAGTCCGACGACGACGACCCCCCGTCGTCGGGACCGGGCGACCGGTCGACCACCTCGATGTGGTCACAGGCGCCGCAGGCACCCGCGCCTGCGGCGCCGTCGTCCGCGTCGGGCGGAGTGGTCACCGCCCCGCCGTCGACGAACGTGCAGTCGTCCGTCACGTCGCCAGCCGCCGACCCGCCCCTCCCCCCGCCGCCTCCGACGGCTGACGACGGGTGGCGGCCGACCCCATATACGCCTGGTGAGCTGCCCACACCGCCGTCCGTGCTCGGGCGCGTGACTGTGGCCGCCGCGCTGATCCTCATCGGCGCCACCGCCCTGCTCGACACCCTCACGGGTGTCGACGTCGCCGTCGCAAGCTACGCGGCGCTGGCCCTCACGGTGATCGGTGCCGGCCTGCTGGTCGGCGCACGGTGGGGGGGTGCGCGCGGGCTCATCGCTCTCGGCGGCGTGACGGTGCTCGTGCTGACCATGTCGTCGGTGACGGCACAGCTGCCCAGCGGCGGCATCGAGGGCGGTGTCGGTCAGCGGACGTACCGGCCCGAGACCGTCGCGCAGCTTCAGGACCCGTACCGGCTCGGCTTCGGCGAGATGCAGATCGACCTGACGGCGCTCGAGCTGCAGCCCGGGCAGGACATCGCGGTCGATGCGTCGATGTCGGTCGGCTCGCTGCAGGTGATCGTCCCCGACGACGTCAGCGTGGAGGCCGAGGCGACCGCGCGGCTCGGTGCGGTCGACCTGCTCGACCGCACCAGCGATGGCACGGATGCGAGCACCTCGGTGTCCGAGCCCGGCGAGGAGGGCAGCCCGACCATCACGCTGGACCTGTCGACGGTCATGGGCGAGGTCGAGGTTCATCGCGCGTCGACGGGCCCCGACATCAAGCAGGAGCCGTCCGCGGAGGTCAACTGATGCAACCACATCGACTCGACGTGCTCTCACTGATCGCCGGCCTGCTCTTCGTCGCCATCGGCGGTGTGCACCTGCTGGGCGGGGCGAGCGTGCTGGACTGGCTGGTCGTGCTGCGCGCCTGGCCGTTGCTGCTGGTCGCTGCGGGCATCGCGGTGCTGGTCGGCGTCCGGCGTCGCCCGGACGACAGCTGAGTCGCTCCGCTGCGTGCGCACGCACTCGTCGCTGGTGACGACACCGCGCGCCGCGCACGTCCACGCGAGCGCGGTCGTCATCGGGTCGGGGTTGTGATCCCGCCGACCCGTGTCAGGATCTCTGCCCACAGCGCGGTGTAGGCGGCGGTCGCGGCGCTGCGGGGTGCGTACGCGACGACCGGTTCGCGCCGGACGCTCATCATCTCGACGTCCGTCGACGACGGGATCGCCGCACGAAGCAGCTCAGGACGTTCGCCCGGCAGGTTCTCCACGATCTCGCGGTGGAGACGCTTCCTCCGGTCAACCATCGAGAAGAACGGCAGCACGAGCGCATCGGTGCCCCCGGCACCGTCTGTGAGCGTGCCCAGCTGCTCGAGCATCCGTAGCGACAGCGGCGTTGGGATGACCGGCACGAGCAGCACGTCGGACACCCCGACGATGATCTCTGCCACGAGCGAGATGCCCGGCGGGCAGTCGAGGATCACCCACTCGTACTCGTCGCCAAGCTCGAGCAGTGCGCGCCGAATGCGGCGGGTCGGCTTCTTCACCGCGTCGAGCACGAGATCCAGGTAGCGGTTGGAGAAGTCGGCCGGCACAAGGTCGAGCGACGGGTAGTCGGTGCCCTTGATGACGGCATCCAGATCGCGCGTGCCCGTCACGAGTGCCTTGACCCCGCCCTTGACCCTGGGCCTGGTCCGAAAGCTGTAGCTCGCCGCGCCCTGAGGATCGAGGTCCCACACGAGCGTGGGCGTGCCATCGCGGGCGGCGAGGTACGCGAGGCTGACCGCGGCCGCGGTCTTTCCGACACCGCCCTTGAGGCTGTACGCGGCGAGAACCCTCATGAGACGGGCTCCGCGATCGGCTCGAAGAGCCGGCGGAAGCGCTGCCGGTTCCTCCGGCGATCGAAGCGCGCGAAGCGCTCGTGGAACTCGGCACGCGCCTGCTGCTGGTGCTGCACCAGCTGGCTCGAGAGCAGCCCCATGGCCAGCACGGTCGGTCCGGTGGTGCCGTGACGTCCGTCGAGCAGCTCCGCGAACCGCCGCAGGCTGCGGATCTGCACATCACAATCCTGGAATGTGCCAAGGTTGTCCTGCAGCTTCACGAGCTGGGCCACGAGCGACCTCATGTCGCCCCTGGGGTACAGCGACCTGTACGCCTCGAGCAGGTATCGAAGCTTCTTGGCTCGTTTGCGGAGGTCGTGGAGGGCGTCAGCCGGCGAGGCGTCGTCGATGCCACGGCCGTGCTTGACGATGCTGCGGTACGCCCCCCAGATGCGCTCGCCGGCGGTCCGCCTGACGGGGGAGGATGCAGCCTCGCCGCCTTCCGGAGCGTCGAGGAACGCACGCCACGTGTCCAACAGCTCGCGATAGCGCTGCGAGTCGAGCGCGGCAACGACCCGCGCGTGCGCGTCCCGCCGGAGGTCGACGAGCAGGTCCCGGAGCGGTTCGAGATCGGCTCGGTGGTCCACGGGCAGCTGGGTTGCGAGATCGTCGAGTCCGAGCAGGTACACGTCGAGATCCCGCAGTTCGCTCGTCTCCCCGGCGAGCCATTTGAAGGTGCCGCCGTAGAGGGCACGCGCCGTATCGGGGATCACGTCCGCCGCCTGGCTCACCATCGAGCGCGTACGCCGGATCGCCACCCGGAAGTCGTGGAGGAACTCGGGGTCGATGTCCTCGCGAACCCCGTGCTCATTGACCGCGATCGTGTCGAGCAGGGTGGAGCAGATGGTGGTGAACGCCTGAAGCGTGGGCTCGTGCGGCTCGATTGCCACCCGCAGCTTCGAGGAGTAGTCGCCCGGCTGCGTCCCAGCGCTCTCGAACACCAGTAGGTCGACGTCATCGCGCCCGGCGACGAGACCAGGTGCGTCTCCCAGCCTCTCGACCAGGCCCCTCAGCGCGCCGTCGTACCCCCGCACACCCGTGACGACGACACGCCATCCGAGGTCCTTGTCGTCCATGTCGCCGGGCCCGGTCACCGTGACGTGCTCGATCGTCGCACGTGCCACGGTCTTGTCCTCGTTGTCGCGGAGGCTGAAGCGTTCCCGCTCGACCCTCATCATTGCGCGGGGCAGCAGCGCGCGGACCTCGAGCACCGATGCGAGCAGCCTGGTGACGGGACCAGCGCGAAGATCGGCAACCGTCAAGGGTGTCTTCGGGCTTGCCTGGCGGCCGAGCACCCGCGCCGGCTCCTCAGGGGTGGCTCGACGGCGCCAGGCGAGCCATGCGGCCTCGGGGGTGATGTCGTACTCGAGCACGGCGCCGGCATCCCACACACGCCAGTCGAAGGAGTCGAGCAGCCGACGCTCGACTGTCTCGCGACCGTCGCGACGCAGCCCGATACCGTCGACCAGCGACTCGCGCAGGCCGACCGACGTCGTATCGACCCCTCGCAGCACGCGCATCGCAGTTCGCACGTTCGGGTGTCTCACTTTCAGCACGCCACGACCCATGAGCTGATGATCGCAAGCTCACAGAGACTCATTGTAGTTGACCACATGTCACGTCACGGCGTCGACCACCGGATTGTGTTTCGACGATCAGCGCACCACGTCGGAGTGGCGAGATCATCGACGCGAGGAGGGACGCACAGCCAACGACATGGCGATCGCCTACGCTGACGGGCGACGCCCTCGTAGCTCAGTGGATAGAGCTCCGACCTCCTAAGTCGGGAGTCGCAGGTTCGATTCCTGCCGGGGGCACCCTGTCAGACCGGCATTCTCCGCTGGTCAGACGG
The DNA here is from genome assembly GCA_035461305.1 of Euzebyales bacterium. NCBI lineage: Bacteria > Bacillati > Actinomycetota > Nitriliruptoria > Euzebyales > Euzebyales bacterium. The sequence goes on from DATHVN010000215.1 coordinate 25,442, forward strand.
TGGATTCACCCCCCTCCGTCATCTGCCAACCATTGCCGTCGTATGCCTCGCAG
>DATHVN010000216.1 GCA_035461305.1 Euzebyales bacterium
TTCGCATATTCTGCGTAGGAGCCTGGGATCGAGTAGCCGGTGTTCTTCTGACGAGGACACAGGGTCTCCCAACCGTCCACGCAGTACTCGCACCGGCCACACGCCCACCCGAGCCAGGGCAGCGCGACGCGGTCGCCCTCCGAAAGATGCTCGACGTCCTCGCCGAGGGCCACGACACGTCCGACCCCTTCGTGCCCGGGGATGAGCGGGAGGCTCGGCTTGACTGGCCAATCCCTATGGACCGCGTGGATGTCGGTATGGCAGAGACCCGACGCTTCGATCTTGACGACGACCTCGTGACGCCCCGGCTCGGGCGGTGGTATGTCCTCGATCATCAGGGGCCCACCGAGCTCGTGGCAACTGCCTTCATGGCAACCTCGTTTCCCTTGCTCCATCTGAACATCTCTGACTTCGACAGACAGAGTCAAGGCCTTTGGAGGAGATCTCGCCGCCCGAGCTGCTGGTCGACGACCTGCGCTCGCCGTTCCGTTCGTACTGGTGAGCCACGGTCGGCGGCACCGGTCACACGGTCGACGTGATCAGCGTGGCACTGCGGCCGAGCGCAGCGGCGTACCGGTCGACCTCGGCCTGCAACGCCACGGCTTCGGCCTCGTCGAACGGCCGGTGGAGGGCCACCTCGACATCGACCTGCGCCGCCCGGACCCGCCCGTCGCCAGCGGCCGGCGATCTGCCCGTCCACGATCACCAGTGCCGATGGCAGGCCTGGCGTGCCGCGGCGCTCCGCCTCGGCCCCGGACAGGTCGATGACGTCCCGGCTGTCCCGGTAGCCGACCACGTACTCGTCGAAGGACTGCAACAGTCGTATGACGGACCCGTCCGTCGGCGAGGTGGTCCCCGGTGGCGGCGGGCCGGCGGCCAGGTAGGTGCGGTCGTCGACGGTCTCGGGGTACAGGCGATCACCGACCTGCTGGAGTCCAGCCTCGATCTGACGCATCGTGAGGCTGGACCACCAGCGGAAGTCCTGCACGGTCGCCGGACCGTGTCCGGTGAAGTACCGCAGCGTCAGCTCGGCGACCCTCTGCGACGTCCGCTGGTTCGCCCCACGCGCCGGCGCCCGGTCCTCGAGCAGCGCGTAGGTCTGCTGGCGCCCTCGCATGCGGCCGCTGCAGATCACTCCCTCGAGCTCGGCGTGCATCACCAGGTGCTCCAGCGCCTGACCAGTAACGTCGATCCCACCGGCGGCCAGCTCCTCGGCCAGCGCGGCGCGGGTACGGTGCGCACCGTCGGACAGCGCGGCGCGGATGCGGTCGTGGGCGCGGGCGAACACCTCGTCGTCGAACCCGTGCCTGCGGTAGTAGGTGCCGTTGTGGACGTGGATCCGCGGGGCCGTCAGCTCGAGCATCCAGCCGATGTCGGCCGGCGTCACGTAGTGCCACGTCGGGCGCAGCACGTGGGTGCGCAACAGCTCGCCGTCATCGAGCAGGCGCTGGACGTCAGTGACCGTGGCGCTGGGAACCCGCTGTGCGACCGACCACAGCGCGATGGCGTGGTCCTGTGCCTGGACGGCGCCCAGCGTCGCGACGACGTCGGCCGGCGAGACGAACCCCGGCCCGACGAGGCCCATCGTGTGCAGCCGCCACCGTGCGATGTCAGACCTGGTCAGCTGCGACGTCACCGCGGCGACCTCCGTCGACGGACGGCATGCGTCACCAGTCGATCCGGCGGTGTGAACTGGCTGACGGTGAACGTTGCGCCCTGCGGGTCGCGCAGCAGGGCGTGGCGGGTCCAGACGTCATCGCCGGAGATCACGACGGTCGCGCCGAGCCGTCCGCCGTCGCGACGATGTCGTCCCGGTCCGCCACGGCGAACGTGACGTGCCAGTGCGCCGGCTCGCCGTCATCCGTCACCACGAGGCCGCCGATCACGTCGGCGAAGCCGTCGGGCGCCGACCCCTGCCGCTCATGGATGCCCGGGTCGATCGTGGCGGCCAGGTGGTCGCCGTACCCGGGCACCTGCAGCATCGTCCCGGTGCCCTGCGCCAGGTCGGCGTCGATCCAGGCGAACAGCGGCCGGTAGAAGGCCATCGCAGCGGCGCGGTCCGGCGTGTGCAGACCGCTGAAGTTCCAGGTGCCGGGAGCGTTGACCAGCTGGGCGCCAAGCCGCCGTCGCGCCTGCCACAGGTGGAACCGGGCGCCGGCCGGGTCAACGCACGTCGCGACCCGGCCGCCCAGGCCGGCGTCCTCCGGCGGGGAGACGACGGTGCCGCCACCGGCCTCGACGCCGGCTGCCGTGGCGTCGGCGTCGTCGACGGCGACGTACGTGTTCCACGCTGCCGTGTCGGTCGGCGTCGGGCCGATCGCCGCCACGTCCTGCCCGTCGAGCGTGGCGATCAGGTACGCGCCCGGCGCATCGGGAGGCGTCGCGTCGGTCAGCTCCCAACCGAACAGGCCGGCGTAGAAACGGCTCGCGGCGTTCATGTCGGGCTGGCCGGTGTCGACCCAGCACGTGACGCCGTGGAGATAGGTCCGTCGCCTGGTCATGCCTTGCTCCGCTCGGTCGGGGCAGCCGCGGGCTGGACGGCGTCCAGCGCGAGCCGGTCCAGATAGTGCTGGTTGTACATGACCCCCAGCACGTTGCCGAACGGATCAGTCACCGCAGCAGTGACGAAGCCGGGACCGCGCTCGGTGACGGGCTCGTAGGTCGTGGCGCCCATGGCGAGCAGGCGCTCGATAGCCGCCCCGAGGTCGTCGACGTGCCAGTACAGGATCGCGCCACCGGTGCCGGTGTCCCAGCCGTCGGGTGCCCAGCTGCGTGCCACGATGCCGAGCTCGTGCTGGTGATCGCCGACCCGGAACTCGACGTACGCAGGTTGCTCGGCGTCGGGGCGCTGGAAGTACGCGTCGGTCCCGAGGAGCTCGCAATACCAGTCGCGCGCGGCGGACACGTCGTCGGCCCAGTAGCTGATGGTGGTCATGCCTCGCAGCATCGGCCGGTTCCTCCTGTGATGACTGTTCGATTCGGGTCACGACCAGTATCCGCCACAAAAGCGCTCATCCTCTGATCACGTTGTCGGTATGTTCATGGCATGCGCGCGGACCGCCTCGTCGCCGCCCTCCTGCTGCTGCAGGCCCGGGGCCGCATGACCGCGGCCGCGCTGGCCGACGAGCTCGAGGTGTCGGTGGCCACGGCTCGCCGCGATCTGGAGGGGCTCGCCGCGGCGGGCATCCCGATCTATCCACAGCCGGGCGCGGTGGCGGGTGGTCGCTGCTCGGCGGTGCCCGGACCGACCTGACGGGACTCACGGCGGACGAGGCGCGGGCCCCTGTTCTTGCTGGTCGGTCCGTCCGCCGGCGCATCCCCGCAGGCGACCTCTGCGCTCCGCAAGCTGGTGCGTGCCCTGCCTGCGACCTTTCGGGCTGACGCCGAGGCGGCGGCTGCCGCCATCGTCGTCGATCCGGCGGCCTGGGGTGATCGCGGCGAGGACGGGCGGACGGAGCTCGTCGGGGTGCTCCAGACCGCGATCGCCCAGCGGTCGACCGTCCAGCTGACCTACGTCGACCGCAGGCGTCGAGGATCGACCAGCACGATCGAGCCGTGGGGTCTGGCCGACAAGGACGGCGTCTGGTACCTGCTGGCCGGTACGGAGCACGGCCGGCGAACGTTTCGTGTCGACCGCATCGTCGACGCCGAGGTCACCCCCGACCACTTCGAACGTCCGACGGACCTGGAGTTGTCGACGGCTTGGGAGGAGGTCGTCGACGAGGTCGAGCGGCGCCGGGCGCGGACGACGGCTACCGTCACCGTCGCTGGTCGGTTGGCGCGGTTCCTGGAGCAGTAGTTCGGCCGGCACAGCCGCCGGGTCGCCGATCTGGACGATGGCCGCGTCCGCGTCGAGGTGGCTGCGCCCACAGCTCAGACCATCGCCGTGCAGCTCGCCGGATGGGGGTCGATGCTGGAGGTCGAGGCCCCACAGGAGGTTCGCGCCGAGCTCGCACGCATCGGTGCCGAACTCGTCGACCGCTACCGGTCGCAGGCGTGACACGCCACTGCGCTCGTCCGTGCGCCGGGCTTGTGTACGTCCAGTGGCTGGCCAGCAGAGCGCCGGCCGCGAACGCCTGCACCAGCGCCCCGGTGCGCCCGCTTGCGGGGTCCAGCAGCAGGCACCCGGCCGCTGCGGACACCGCGGAGACCGCCACGACCGCCGACCACATCAGCACCACCCGGCCCCGGGGCCATCCGGCCGCCTTCAGGCCGCTGGACGACGACATTCCCTCGGGCAGGTTCGACAGCGCGACGCCGGCGAGCAGCGACAGGCTCCACGCCACCCTGCAGCACCGTGAGGCCGAGCACGAACGACTCCGGGATCCCATCCAGCACCGACCCGAGCACGATCGCCAACGGTGAACCCTCCGCCTGCGCGCCCGACGGGTCCTTCCGGCCCGACCCACCACGGCGCTCCAACAGCCAGTCGCCGATCGTGAACACCGCCGCACCGACTAGGACCAGAAGCGCGACCCAACCGACGGTCTGGGTCTCGAGCGCCTCCTCGACCAACTCGAACGAGACCGAACCGATCAGCACGCCTGTTCCCAGCGCCGTCACCAGCGCGATCATCCGCCGACTCGGCGCCAGCAGATACGCGATCAGCGCGCCGACCAGTAGAGCGGATCCTCCCAGCGCTCCCCAGCCGAAGGCTGCGATCATGTCACGGCACCGTCACGAGGCCGACCCGCGCTCGTCCGCCGCGACCTCCATTGCATGCTGCATCGCGATGAGCGGCGACACACCATGCTGGGGCGACCGAGGCCCTCGCCTGCCCCGTGTACCACCTCACTGTCTGCGTCGACCGTCACGTCAGCGTGCACCCGGCAGTATGAGCCGCGCTCACGCCCACCGGATGGATCTGCCTCGGCCGCGGCCAGGTCGTGGTGATCGGTCCTGCTGCGGCCGGCCGCAAAGAGCCGCGTTCCGGGCGGCGACGAGGCTGACGGGTTGATCGCCGCGGCAGTGCGGCCTGTTGTGGAGGCCCTGCCGAAGCCGGCGCGCGTCGTGCATACGGTTGCGTGGGTCGATGACCCGTGTCGCTGGTTCAACCGGGCCTGCAGCCGTAGGGCGGAGCAATGAACCGCACATGGTGCTCCAGTTGCTGCACCCAGCCGCTGCTCAGCGTTCGGGACGTAGGCGGTCGCTGAGGACGTCCCGCAGGCTGACGATCCCCTGCAACCTGCCGCGTTCGGTGACAGGCAGGTGACGAAAGCCATGGCTTATCATCGTCTCGGCAGCGTCGGCGGAGTCCATGTCGCCGGTGGCCGTCACTGGGTCCGGCGTCATCCAGTCGCGCACCGTCGAGGTCGAGAGGTCGACCCTTCCGGCGGCCGCGCGCAGGACGTCGCGCTCCGTGAAGATGCCTATGAGGGTGCCGGAGGCCATCACGAGCACCGATCCGAAGCGACCGCGCACCATGGCCTCGGCGGCCTCGGCCACCGTGGCGTCTGCACCGACGGTGTGCACCGACGTCGTCATGAAATCCTTCAGCGCCGTCATCAGCCACTGCCACCCAGTTCGTCAACCTCGTCTTCGTCGGCCGGGCTGGACGAGGGCATCTCAAGGTCGGCGTTCAGCCGCCGCCACAGCGCCCCGCACCACCGGGCAACGGCCGGCCACTCCCGCCAGTACACGTGCAAGGTCGCAGCGTCGAGCAGTTCAGCAGCCTCATCGGCGGTCAGTTCGCCGGCGACGCCATTCAGCGTGTCGAGTGCTTCGATCAGCCTTGCCCCAGGATCACCCATAGAGCCCGGTTCTAGCACGGGTTTGGCACGGTCGACACAG
>DATHVN010000217.1 GCA_035461305.1 Euzebyales bacterium
CCGGCGTGGTCATGACGGGCGTCCGGGTAGTGGTGGGCATAGGCCGCCGAAGTTGAGCATGGCCAGGGCGATGAGCGCCTCGGGTGAGTGGAACCCGAAGGCTCTTCGCATGATCAGCCGTAGGCGAGTGTTGAGGCTCTCGACCCTGGCGTTGGACAGCCCGTGAGACACCGCGGCGTAGATCGCGACCTTGTGCTCGCGCACGGTGCGCGCGAGCTTGACGAACGCGGGGATCTGCGACCGCGACGCCCACGCCAGCCAACGTTCGAGCAGGCTGATAGCCGCGTGCGCGCTGTCTTGGTGGAACACCTGCCGCAGCTGTTCGTTGAGCAGGTACGCCCGGTACAGCCGCCGGTTGGTCTTGGCGATGTCGGCCAGCTTGGCCTGTTGGCGGTCCGACAGGTCCTCGGGGTTGCGCCCCAGCGCGTAGCGTGCGCCCTTGAGTTCCTTGGCGACCGCTTTCTGTCCGGCGCGGCGCGCGGTGTTCCACGTCTGCCGGCGGACCTCGTCGAGCGCGTCGGTCGCCCACGCCACCACATGAAACGGGTCCATACAGCGCACGGCGTTGGGGCAGCGGTCGGCGACCACGTCGCCGATCCAGCCGGCCGCGTCGGCGGAGACCAGCCGGAAACGTAGGCCAGAGGCGGCGTTGCGTTATGCAGGCACGGTCAACCCACCCACGGATCGTTCACAAGAGCCGTATTTGTCGTTGACGATGACGCGTTCGGTGTCGCTACCTCAACCGAAAAAACTACGCTGAGTTAGTCGCGTCGTGCCGAGAACGACGCGCGCGTGCGACACGCACGCGTGCTGGACAGGACGACGCAGGAGCGGTACGCCAACGATCGCGCGTGGACACACCAGCGGTGCCCAGCGGCCAGCGGGCGTCCACGTGCACCGGAGCAGCCGGTCCAGCGGCATAGGTGAGCGGCCGAGACGTCTCGCGGCGGACTGGGCTGGGTGTAGTGCGCATCGCCTGCCTCCGGGCCCGTCAGCGGCCTCATGTCGCGGTCGACGACAGCCAACCACCGCGGCGGCGGGCCGGAAGGGGCGGTGCGTGTTGGTCAGCCCAGCAACCGCCCGCCGCTGACCGCCACCGCGAACCGCCACGGCGAGACCGGCTCACCCGACAGCCGCGCGAACGCGCCACCGGCCACGCCGACCGCGTCGACGGCCACCGCCAGCGGGGTAGCGCCACGGGCGGCGTACGCCGTGGGGTCCGCGGCCGCCGCCACCGCCAACAGACGACCCGCCAGCGGTCCGGCGACGCGACGAAACGCCCGCAGCCAGCCGCGCACCGTGGCCGCCGGCAGCCCCAACGCGGCGGCGATCGGCCGGTGACCGGTCCCGTCGGCCGCGGTCTGCAAGGCCGCGCCGATCAGCTCCGCGGGGTCCATGCGCCGCGCTACCAGCAGGTCGGGCCACAGCGAGTGCGTCGCCCTGCAACGCCCGCAGACCACCGATGGATGTCCACCGGACCGTGGCGGGTCAGCCGCCGCCACCAGCCCGCGAACGTCACCCGCTCGTGCCCGCACCCGGGGCAGCGTTCCGGGCGGGGCGTGTCCACCCGGCCGCGCACGGCCAGGAACTCCCGCAGCGTTGTTTGCACGTCGAACACGATCAGCATCGAGCGCTCCGATCCTCACGGCCCCAACCCGCTCCCTACGCGCGCGTCCGGGCACACCTTGAACCGGCTGATCCTGACCCCCACCGACCACACCCGCCAGCCCAGTCACCGACCGTGAAGACACCGACCGTGTCCAACCCGCCCCGCCAGCGCCACCAAGCCTGGCGCCCAACAACTGGTCCCGAGCGGACACACGTCGATCTGCCCGAACAAGGGCGTCGCGTCGTACTCGTCGGTCCGCGCGAACGGCACGATCGCGCCCGACGCACAAGGGCGTCGCGTCGTACTGGTCGGTCCGCGCGAAGGGCACGATCGCGCCCAGCTGGGGGCTTCGTCGAGACGATCCCCGAGAAGCCCCACATCCGCGACCTGTACTGCTTCTTCAACGAGCGGGTCGACCTGACCGTCGACGGTCAGCGGCTCGACCGGCCGTGGACCCCGTCGTCGTGAAGGGCGGCGGCGGGTCCGGCCTGACGAGGCCGAGAGCAGGCACACGCCGACAGCCCGGACCACTGGAATGTCCGTCACCGCAGCACCGTTGACACAGACAGGCACACCTGGGAGGAAACCATGCCAACAACCACCCGCGGATGGGTGCGCGTCGAGGACGGCCCCAAGCGCGTACGCGTGCTCTTCGGCGGCAGCTACGTGGCCGACACCACCAACGTCAAGCTCGTCTGGGAGCGTCCCTACTACCCCACCTACTACATCCCAACGGCTGACGTCCGCGACGGCGTGCTGGTCGACACCGGCGACCGCGACCACTCACCGAGCCGCGGCGACGCCCAGATCCACGATGTCCTGGTCGACGGCAACCGTGCCCGACGCGCGGCGCTGGTCTACCGCGACCCCGCGCTGGCGGACCTCGCCAACCTGGTGCGGATCGACTGGGAGGCGATGGACGCGTGGTTCGAGGAGGACGAGCAGGTCTACGTCCATCCGCGTGACCCCTACAAGCGGATCGACGTCCTGTCGAGCTCTCGGCGCATCCGCGTCGAGCTCGACGGCGTGACCATCGCCGACAGCCACCAGCCGCGCATGCTGTTCGAGACGGGCCTGCCCACCCGCTACTACCTGCCCAAGACCGACGTGCGGATGGACCTGCTGACACCGACCGAGCACACCACGAGGTGCCCCTACAAGGGCACGGCGGAGTACTACGCCGTCACGGTCAACGGGACAACGCACGACAACGCCGTGTGGTGGTACAGGCATCCGACGCTGGAGAGCACGGCGATCGCCGGGCACGTGTGCTTCTACAACGAGCGCACCGACATCTACATCGACGGCGAGCTGCAGGAGCGTCCGAGGACGCCGTTCAGCTGACTGCGGCGGGTCCTCACGACCGTGCTGCGCGCAGGCGTCGCTGGACCGGCAGCGCCGGCTTGGAGCCGGGTGCCACGACGAGCTCGTCGAGCAGCTGACCGGTCGCCTCGGCTATCCGGTCGACGGCCGCCTGGAACGCCTCGGCGTTGGTCTGCGACGGCACGCGGTAGCCGCTGATCTTTCGCACGTACTGCAGCGCGGCGTCGCGGATCTCGGACTCGGTCGCTGCGGGCTCGGCGCCCCTCAGCTGCTGGATGCTCCGGCACATGCTGGTGGACCTCCTACCCGGTGGCCGCCGCCAGCGAATCGGCGATCGGTGTATCGCCGCTGACGACCTCGAAGATCTGGCCCTCGGTCGCGGGGTTGTCGAAGACGGCAACGATGACCGCGGCGACGTCCTCACGCGGGACCGAACCGGGCCCGACGTGGCGCCCGAGTGTGACGGTCGCGGTGCCCGGGTCGTTGGTCAGGCGTCCCGGACGGATGATCGTCCAGGCGAGATCGCTGGCCATCAGCTCGCGGTCGGCGCGTGCCTTGGCCCGCAGGTAGACCTCGAAGACCCCGTCGCCGTCGGGTGGGTCGTCGGTGCCCATCGCGCTGATCATGACGTAGCGGCCGACGTCGGCCGCCTCGGCGGCATCGCGCAGCTTGACGGCGGCCTCGTGGTCGACCGTCTCCTTGCGCGCAGCACCGCTGCCCGGTCCCGCGCCCGCGGCGAACACCACCGCGTCGGCACCGTCGATCGCGTCGGCGACCTCGACCACCGAGGCGCGTTCGAGGTCGAGCACGACGGGGCGTGCGCCGACCTCCTCGAGGTCGTCCTGCTGACTGGCCAACCGGATGATTCCCCGCACGGCGTCACCACGCGCGGACAGCATGCGGCTCAGGTGCAGGGCGATCTGCCCGTGCGCTCCGGCGATGGCGACGTCCACGTGTCCTCCTGGTCTCGACGGCGGACCCCACGCACGATACCCACGTGATGTGTCCCACGCGACGAGGACCGAGATCGGCCCAGCGACGAAGACCCTGGGGTTCCCGCTGGGACATCGCGCGCGCACGCTAGCCTCTCGATCAGTGGACGAGGGTCGCGCCTCCTTGAGGGCGCCAGAGCCGGCAACGAGATCTGCCTCGCCGCGTGGATCCGCCGTAGCCAGGCAGAGTCTGGCGGTTGTGCGCGCACCTGGTCGATCCTGGCGCGGCTGAGGATCTGACGCAGGAGACATTCGTCCGCGTGTCCGCGCCGCGCCGACCTGATCGTCACGCTCGACGGACGCGCCCCGGACTCTAGGCTCGTGGCCGACGGCCCTCCATCACAGACCTGGCCGGCCTGACGGGCACTCCCGACCCAGGTGGACGGCGCGCTGGCGTCGCGATCTCCTCTGGACGACCTGCGCCTGCCGATCGACCACGACGAAAGTGACCGCACGTGAAGCTGCAGCGAACGACCGCCACAAGGCTGATCGGCACGATCGTCCTGCTCCTGGCCGCCTGCAGCGGCGCGGCGAGCGGTGGTGAGATCTCCGTCACCGACGCCCACGTGCCGGTCCCGGCCGGCGCCAACGGGGCGGCCTACATGACGCTGACCAACGACGGTGACGCCGACGACACGCTCGTCAGAGTGAGCACCGACGTCGCCGAGACCGTCGGGCTGCACGAAACCTCGACGCAGGATGGCTCGATGTCGATGCAGGAGGTCGACGGCATCGACATCCCCGCAGGCGGTGATGCGGTGCTCGAGCCCGGTGGGCTGCATGTGATGCTGATCGGCGTGACCCAGGACCTGGCCGAGGGCGACACCCTCGACCTCACCCTGACGTTCGACAACGCCGGCGAACAGACCGTCAGCGCCGAGGTCGTCCCGCTCGGCGACATGCCCGGCATGGACATGGATTCAGAAGGTTGAGACGAGGCAGGATGCGTGGCGCAGCAGCTCAGGACGGACGCCATCGAGCTGCACGTGCTGGTGCTCACCGGACGGCCCAGGAGCCGCGCCGTGGTCGCGTGCCTCGACCACGGCGCCGACGACCACATGGCCAAGCCCTTCCGCCTGGAGGAGCTGCTCGCGCGCCCGCCGACGCGTCAGTCGCCGCTTGCAGCCTCCTCCCCGGCATTCCGGGCGTCGCGCTCGATGTCGGCGCTGTCCGCCATCAGCTCTCTGGCCCGGACCTTCTCGGCCCAGCGCATCGCCTCTTCGATCAAGGCCCCAATGTCCGCCACTCCGACCACCACCAGACCGGCCTGGCCGGCGTCCAGGTGCTCGCCCAGGTCCTTGAGGTCAGCGCGGCTCATCCCCGCCGCCGCGTGGCCGGCCACCGCGCCCAGCACCGCCCGCCCGCAGTGGTGGCGGCCAGTAGCCCGCCCCCGATCGCTGCGAACGGGAACAGGGCGACGACCAGGCCGGTGGCCAGTCCGACCCCGCCGCCCAGCACCCCTCCGACGCGGGTCGGCGTCTCATGCTTCCTGGTGATCCTGACCCTGCCGTCCGCACGACGCTCGAGCACAGCGGCGTCGTAGGCGTCCATCATTCCTGCCCGGTTGTGCAGATCCTTGACAACCTCTTAGTCGGCTTCAGCGCCCTCGACGCTGGGATACACCCCGACGTAGGCCATGAAGGTGTCGACGGCCATCCTCGTGCCTCCTCGTGATCGCTGCATCGGCCGGCACTCGGCTCATCATGCGGAGGTGTGGGTGGGTCGTCGTCATCCCTATGGGGTGATTCGGGCTTCGACATGGTCAGATCGTCGACAGCACGGCCATCGCACGCCCCGTCATGCGCCGTGCGTTCAGGGTTCGCTCCGGCGCAGCAGTCGGCGCGCAACCAGCGCAATGGCGAGCACGGCGACGGTCGCCGCGATCACGGCGGTGTACCGGCCGACGATGCGCTCGACCACGTGCCAGTTGCGGCCCAGCGCGATGCCGGCGCCGATGAGCACGGCGTTCCACAGCAGCGACCCGGCGACGGTCAGCGCTGTGAACCGCAGGGCGGGCATCTCGGCCATCCCGGCGGGGACCGACACGGCGCTGCGCGCGAGCGGGACCATGCGTGCCCAGAACACGAGCGCCGGACCGTACCGGTCGAACCACGCGTCTGCGCGGTCGAGGTCCGACGTCCGAAGCCGCAGGGCTTCGTGGTAGCGGTAGACGGCAGTTCGCCCACCCAGGCGGCCGCCGGCGTACAGCACCCAGGCGCCGGCGGTGGACCCGGCCGTCGCCGCGACGAGCCCGAGCAGCAGCGACATCCGTCCCTGCTCGACCGCGACCCCCGCCATCGGCAGCACAGCCTCGGACGGGATCGGCGGGAACAGGCCCTCCGCGAGCATCATGACGCCGAGCATCGCCACCCCGCCCTCGGCGACCGCCCGGACGGCCTGGTCGACGACGACCGCCAGGTCCGTCACCGCGAGGCGTCGACGGCTTCGCGCGGGGCGCCGGCGACCATCGGCTGCGCGACGCGCTTCGAGAACGCGATCGCCCCGGCGAGCACGATGGCAGCGCCGACCGCGACCGCGTAGCGGACCGGCGCGTCGCGCAGCGCCAGCACCGCTGGGAGGATCAGCAGCGACACGAGGTTCATGACCTTGATCAGCGGGTTGAGCGCCGGACCTGCGGTGTCCTTGAACGGGTCACCGACGGTGTCGCCGATCACGGCCGCTTGATCGGCGTCGGACCCCTTGCCACCCTCGTTGCCGTCCTCGATGTACTTTTTGGCGTTGTCCCACGCGCCGCCGGCGTTGGACAGGAAGTTCGCCATCAGCTGCCCGACCAGGATGACGGCCGCGAGGAACGCGCCGAGGGCGGCGTACCCCACCCCGAAGCCGATGATCACCGGGGTGAGCACCGCGAGCAGCGCGGGCGTGGCGAGCTCCCGCAGCGACGCACGCGTGCAGATGTCGATGACCGCTCCGTAGTCGGGACGGTCGATGCCCTCCATGATCCGCTTCGTCGCGAACTGGTGCCGGACCTCGGCGACCACGATCCCCGCGCTCCGGCCGACCGCACGGATCGCCAGGGCGCTGAACAGGAACACGACGGCGCCACCGGCGAGCAGGCCGATGAACGTCTTGGGGTCGGCGACGTTGATCTGGGTGACGGGATCGGCGAACAGCGCCGACCCGACCGCGTCGAGACGCATCTCCGCGCCGATCGTCTCGACGTACGACGCGAACAACGCCACCGCCGCGATGACCGCCGACCCGATCGCGAAGCCCTTCGTGACCGCTTTCGTCGTGTTGCCCGCCGCGTCGAGGGCGACCATGATCCGTTCGGCCTCACCATCGAACTCGCCGGACATCTCCGCGATGCCGGCCGCGTTGTCGGCGACGGGCCCGAACGTGTCCTCCGACACCACGACGCCCGTCGTCGCCAGCATGCCCATGCCGCACAGTGCGACCAGGTACAGCGCGTACTGCAGGTTGCCGTCCCCGAGCGCGAGCGCAACGGCGAGCGCGCCGGCGATCGCCACGATGGCCCACACACTGGACTCCATGCCGGAGCTGACCCCCGACAGCACTGTGGTCGCGGGACCGGTCCGGGCCGCCGTCGCGATCTCGCGGACCGGCGCCGTCTCGGTCGACGTGTAGTACTCGGTCAGCCGGCTCACGACCTGGGCCAGCACCAGGCCGGCGACGACCGCCCAGAACACGTCCAGGTTGCCCACGTAGAACTGCGCGACGGCGAACGTGCCGAGCACCGTCAGCACCCCGGCGGTCGCGAAACCGCGGTTGATCGGCGTCAGCGGACTGCGGTCCGTGTCGGTCGCGCGCACAGCGTAGACGCCGACGATGGATGCCAACACGCCGATGGCGCGGACGACGACCGGGAAGATCAGGCCCAGCGCAGGGTTCGCACCGATCGAGTTGAACGCGGCGACGCCCAAGATGATCGATGCGACGAGCGTGACCTCGTAGCTCTCGAAGAGGTCCGCCGCCATGCCCGCACAGTCGCCGACGTTGTCGCCGACGTTGTCCGCGATGGTCGCCGGGTTGCGGGGGTCGTCCTCCGGGATCCCCGCCTCGACCTTGCCGACGAGGTCGGCGCCCACGTCCGCCGCCTTGGTGAAGATGCCACCGCCGACCCGAAGGAACAGCGCCAGGAGCGATCCACCGAAGCCGAAGCCGATCAGGATCGTTGACGCGGTGTTCTGGAACGCCAGGATGATGACCGTTGCACCCAGCAGGCCCAGGCCGACCGTGAACATCCCGGCGACACCACCGGTGCGGAAGGCCACGCGCAGCGCCGCCGGCAGCGATCCCGAGCGCGCCGCGGCGGCCGTGCGCACGTTGCCGCGGACCGCCAGGCGCATGCCGATGAAGCCCGTCAGCCCCGACATGACGCAGCCCGCGAGGAACGCGATCGTGCGCCACGTCCCGGACTGCGCCGCCGTGAGCGCCTCCGTGCCGTCCGGTCGCAGCACCGCCGTCGACGTCGCGAACACGACCACGACCAGCGGGATCAGGATCACTGCGATCGTGCGGAACTGGCGGCGCAGGTAGGTCAGCGCGCCCTCCTCGATCGCCCCCGCGATGTCGCGCATGCGTGGCGTGCCCGTGTCGGCCGCAACCACGGCGCGCATCAACACGACGCCGACTGCGATCGCCGCGACGGCCGTGGCCACCGCGAACCACAGCCACGCCATCTCGCCGCTGCCGAGCTCGAACGACTGGTAGCCGCCCTCTGCGGCCAGTAGCACAGGCACTGCACGCTCCTCGGACCGCGGCGCAGACCCCCCGCCTGCGCCGCCCCGCCAGGTCAGGGGGTTTAGCTTATACGAAAGCCAGTGTTGCCTGCAACGAATGAACGATTTCGCTCGTGCTTCAGCAGGAGTCGACCACGCCTCAGTCGAGCCGGACGAAGATCTGGCGTGCCAGGTTGCTGCCGATCGTGCGGTCCTCGTCCCCGACCCTGATCACGACCGGACCACCGAACGGGTGGTGCTCGCGCACCACGATCTGCACGCCCGGCCTGATGCCCAGCGTCTCCAGGAAGTCACTCACCTCCCGATCGGTCGCGCCTGGCAGCGCGACCTCGGCGGTCACACCCGCCTCGACCTGGTCCAGCGTGGGGAGCGACGGCACGTCCGTCGAGTCCGCGGCGGGGATCGGGAATCCGTGGGGACATGTCGCCGGCCGGTCCAGCGCCACGAAGATGCGGGCGATCACCTCGTCGGGGACGTCGTGCTCGAACGTGACGGCCAGGCGGTCGGCGTCCTCCCACGGGTAGCCGAGCATGTCCGACAGGAACCGTTCGACGATGCGATGGCGCCGGATCGCCGCCGTCGCGACCGCACGACCCTCGTCGGTCAACTCGACCCCGCGGTAGGGCGCGTACACCGCCAGACCACGCTCGGCCAGCCGCTGGACGCGCGCGGTCGCCGACGCCGGCGCGACCGACAACGCAGCCGCCAGATCACCCGTGCGGGCCGCGCCGCCCTCCGGCGTCAGGCGGTAGATCGCCTTGGCCGTCTCACGTTCGGTCGAGGTCAGACTGTCCATGCCGCCCCACCGTACGAGCGCCCAGGCCAACGAACACTGTAGTACCGACGGCCCGGGGCCCGCGAACCGAACGGGCCGACGCGGCGTGTCGTGCTCAGCGGGGCCCGTGACCGGAGTCCCACTCCGTCCGCCGTGGCGTGAAGCCGCCGCCACGGAAGTCGTCGTGGTCGGTGACGATGCCCCAGCTCCATGTGATCGCCGGCACGATCTCCAGGTAGTCGCCGTGTCCGAACATGAGGTCCCGGGTCACGGCGCGGGCGGTCCCGAAGACCCGGATGCCGCGGGGGCGCCAGGGATCCACCGAGCGCAGGTCGTCGACGATGAGCGACACCTTCGTGTTGCCCGCCACGACGTTGCGGTGCTTGCGGGTCGCCGGCAGGTCCCTGCCACCGACCACGAAGCGATCACCGTCGAACGCGAACCCGACGGCGTCCACGCTCGGCTGCCCGCTCGAGTCGACGGTCGCGAACCGGGCAAGGCGTTGCTCGGCAAGGTAGGCGAGCTCTTCCGACGAGAACATGGCCACTCCATCGCAGGTGCGTGTGGTTCCATTGTGCGCGGCGGTGGTCCTGCCGATACTCGGTGCACGACGCCCGGTACCGCCGGACGCGGCAGCCGCACGGGTGGCCGACGATGGCACGACATGATGCGACGGACGACCAGACGGTCGCCTGCCCCCACTGCGGGTCGGTCGTGCCGGCGGCGTTCCGCTTCTGCGGCCACTGCGGTCGGTCGCTGACCACGACCTGCCGACAGTGCGGGGCGGACCTGCCGGCCTCGTTCCAGTTCTGCGGCGCATGTGGCGCCCCGGTCGACGCCTCGGCGGATCGCGCCTCGGAGGTGACCGGGGCCGGCCCCGACGGCATGTCCGAGGAGCGCCGCGTCGTCAGCGTAGTGGTCGCCGATCTCGAAGGCTCGACTCGGCTCGCCACCACGCTGGACGCCGAGGAGCTGCATCACACGGTGCAGCCGCTGCTCGACGCGTTGGCCGAGGAGGTGGCCGCCCACGGGGGTACGTTGCAACGGTACGCAGGCGACGGCGTGGTCGCCGTGTTCGGCGCGCCAGTGGCACGTGGTGACGACGCCGTCCGAGCCGTGCGGGCCGCGCTGGCGATGCAGGAGCGGTTGGGGCGGCTGAACACCACGAGCGCCCTGCCGGATCCGCTCGTCATGCGGGTCGGCGTGGCGACCGGTGACGTGGTGACGATCGCCGGCGACCCCGGACTGGCCCGCGCGACCGGCGACGCCTTCAACCTGGCGTCGCGCCTGCAGACGGTCGCACCTGCTGGGGAGGTTGCCGTCGACCGGCGCACCTGGCGGGACACGCGCCACGCCATCGCCTACCGCCCGACGCCTGGTCCCCACCATCTCAAGGGGTTCCCCGCCCCCCTCGCGGTGTGGATCGCTGCCGATGAGCAGGTCCGCGACACGCGCTACCGGATGCCGCTCGTCGGTCGGGTCGCCGAGATGCGGACGCTGTCGACCCTGGCCCGCGCCACGGCCTCCGAGGGCACGGCCCACGCGGTGACGGTGGTCGGCGAAGCCGGTGTGGGCAAGAGCCGGCTGGTGCACGAGTTCGTCACGGCCGAGGTGCCGGCGGCCGTTCCCGACGCCCGGGTCGTCACTGGCCGGTGCCTGCCGTACGGTCGGGGCCTCGCGTTGTGGCCACTCGCCGAGATCCTTCGCTCCGACCTCGGCGCACGCCTCGGTGAGCCCGCCGCGGAGATCGCCGAGCGCGCACAGCAGATGCTGACCGCGCGCTGGCCGGCATCCGACGACGCGGACCTCGTGCCGGTCCTGCTGGCGTCGGTCGGACTCCCCGCCACGGCCGGTCGCCGCGATGTCACACCCGCCCACGCGGCCTCCCGCGACATCGTCGCCCGGCTGGTCGGCCGTGCATGGCGCTCCTACCTGGAGATGCTCGCCGGCGGCGGTCCGCTCGTCGTGCGGATCGAGGACCTGCACTGGGGTGACAACGACCTCTTGGCCGTACTCGACGTCGTGCTCACGACCGCCCGGTTCCCCCTGCTGGTGGTGACGACCGCGCGCCCACCCGTCGCCGACGACCAGGCAACCCTGAGCGGCGACGTCATACACCTCGAGCCGCTCGACCACGCCGACACGCATGTGCTGCTACGACGACTGCTCGGCGAGGCGGCGCCCGCATCGGTCGTCAGTGCGCTGGGCGACCGCGCGGGCGGCAACCCCTTCTTCGCCGAGCAGCTCGTCGAGATGCTGCGTGAGGAGGGCGTGCTCGACGCGTCGGCCGATCCCCTGGCAGACCTGCGTGTCCACCTGCCGGACCGCCTGCCCGACAGCGTGCAGGCCGCGATCGGCGCCCGGCTCGACCTGCTGCCTCCCACCGAGCGCGCCGTCGTCCTCCACGCGGCCGTCGTGGGCCGGTCCTGGTGGCCCGGCGCCGTCGCCCACCTCCTCGGCCGACCGGTCGATGACGATGTCGACCGCCTGGTGACCCGCGGCATGTGCATCGAGCAGCCGGAGTCCGACATCCGCGGAGAGCATCAGGTGTTGTTCGGACATGCGCTGCTGCGCGACGTCGCGTACGAGCGGGTTCCTCGCCGCCTGCGACGCCGGCTGCATCGCGATGTCGGACGCTGGATCGAGGCGCGCGCGTCGGGTCGTGAGGAGGAGATCGCCGAGATCCTCGCACACCACTTCGAGCTCGCTCGGGAGCACGAGGCGACCGCCCGATACGCCCTGATCGTCGGCGAGCGCAAGCTCGCGCTGTTCGCCGCGCACGAAGCCATCACGTGGCTCACCAGGGCGCAGGCCGCGAACACGCGCGTCGAAGGTCCCTCCGATGCCGACCTGGCCTGCCGCATCGCGCTGCGCACCGGAGCCGCCCACGAGCAGCTCGGCGAGTATGCCCTCGCCGAGGAGCACTACAGGCGGGCGCTGCGAGCCGCGGAGGAGGCCCGCCGCGACGGCAGGCGCGCCGAGGCGCTGGTGGCAGCGTCCCACGTGATGTGGCTCCAGGACGCCTACGACCGGGCTGAGCCGCTGCTCGCCGAGGCGTTGGCCGCCGCGGAGGCACTGGGCCGCGCCGACCTGTTGAGCCAGGTCCAGTACACGACGGGGACGCTCGGCCTCGGGCGAGGCCAGTATGCGCGAGCGGCCCGGGCGCAACGCGAGGCACTCGCCACCGCGCGCGCAGCCGGTGACCGGGAGGCGGAGGCGTTGGCGCTCCACGGGCTGGCCGAGGCGCTGGCGTTCACCGGCCCCCTACCCACGGCGCTCGAGCACGCCGTCGCCTGCAGCCGGCTGGTGCGTTCGCTGGGGTGGCTGCCGATGCTGCATCACAACGAGAACATGCGCGGATGGATCCTCATGTGGATGGGTCGACTCCCCGAGGCCGACGAGGCGCTGGACGGCGCCGGGCGCGGTGCATTCGAGCTCGGCGACCCCCGCAACGCCGCGCACGCGTTCGCCGGTCGCGGCCACGCCCGCTGGCTGCTGGGCGACACGGCGGGGGCCTGGGAGCTGTACCGACGGTCCGAGGAGCTCGAGCGCAGGTTCCGTGGACCGCGCACGCTGCTCATGATCAAGGCCCACGAACTGCATCCGTTGACCGACGAGGAGCGGTGGGCCGAGGCCCGAGCGCACCTCGACAACTGCTGGGAGGCATCGGACGCGACGGGCGGGATGTTCCTGCGGGCGCAGCTGTACGCCTGGGAGGGCTGGATGGTTCTGCACGACGGCGACGAGCGGACGGCGGCGCACTGGTTCGCCGACGCGCAATCCGCCGCCGGCGACGTCCGTACCGAGCGGTCCTACGCGCTCGGCGTCGAGCTGGCCGCTCGGGTGGGAACCGACGATGCCGAGCGGCTGGACCAGCTCGGACAGGCACTGCGCGAGGTCGGTGCCGATAGCTTCTTCGCGCGAGCGCTCGGCGACCTGGCCTTCATCTCCGCCGCGGCGGCGGGCGGGCCCGACCAGGCCGAGCTCGTCGGTCGCGTCGAGCGGATCGAGGCGGATCTCCCACCGCGCTACCGGTGGCTGCTGTGGCACGAGACGGCCCGGCTGCGCGATCGGCAGGGCCGGTCCGAGGATGCCGCGGCGGCGCGTGCTCGATCCGAGCGGGCGCTCGCCTCGATCCGGTCCACGGGGTAGGGTGTCGCGTGCGCCCGAGTTACCCGGTCTGTGTCGTCCTGGGCGTTCCGACACGTGGTGGTGCGCCGTGCGGTGGCATACTGAGCGCCACCATCCCGGCGGGCGCACTGCGAGCGTGAGGTGAGGCGGGTGCCGACGAGAAGGAACACGAAGATCGACGCGCTGCGGCGGGTGCCTCTCTTTGCGGACCTCACCGACAAGCAGCTCCACGGGATCGAGGCCTTCGTCGACGAGGTCGAGGTCGACGCCGGCCGGGTCCTGGTCGATCAGGAGGGCTTCGGTAACGAACTGCTGATCGTCGTGGACGGCACGGCGGAGGTCACGCGGGACGGTCGACACATCGCGGACCTTGGTCCGGGCGAGGCCATCGGCGAGATCGCGCTGCTGGACGGCAAGCCCAGAACGGCGACGGTCACCGCCAAGGAACCGATGACACTGGTCACCGTGAGCAAGCGGGCCTTCGACACGGTGCTCGATCGGGTGCCGGGACTCCCCCACGCGCTGCTGCGCACGCTGGCGGCCCGCCTGCGTGAAGCCGATCTCGTCGCGTACGACAGGTAGCGAGCAGACGGGGACACGGGGCGCCGACAGCACCGTCGCGTCCCGCGCACGACCTGATGTCTCGGCGGGTCAGACCTCGACGCAGCCCTCCGCTCAGGCTTGACAGCGGTACTATACTCAGCAATGATTGAGTCAATGTCGGCTGATCTGGCGCGCGAGGTTGCCGCTCACCGGATCGCATCGGACGAGGGCCCCCGGATGTCTGATGCCTGGTCCGTCGAGCGGCGCGCGGCGGTGCATCGCGCGCTTGGTGATGAGCATCGTCTGGCGATCATCGATCTGCTGTGGTCGGGCGATCGCACGCCCGCTGAGCTGCAGGACGCCACCGGGCTGCGGTCCAACCTGGTCGCGTTCCACCTCAACACCCTGCAGGACGCGGGGCTGATCTCCCGGCACGCCTCGCACGGCGACGGCCGCCGCCGCTACGTCACCGTCACCACCGCCGCGCTCCCCCACGTCGGCCCGGTCGCCCCACTGACACTCGACTGCGTGTTGTTCGTGTGCACCCACAACGCCGCGCGATCCCAGCTGGCCGCGGCGCTGTGGCGACACCGCAGCGGACACGCCGCCGTCAGCGCCGGCACGCAACCCGCCGACCGGGTGCACCCCACCGCCGTCGCGGTCGCCGCCGACCACGGCCTGGACCTGTCCGACGCCCAGCCCACGCACATCGCCGACATCACCGTGCATCCAGACCTGGTCGTGTCGGTCTGCGACCGCGCCCACGAGACCGGCCTCGACGTCGACGCGCCGCACCGGCACTGGTCGATCCCCGACCCCGTCGGCGGCGACCGCGCCACCTTCGAACACGCCTTCGACCTGATCGCCGGCCGAATCGACCGCCTCGCCGCCACCACCGCCTGACCAGCCGACCCGACACCAGGAGCAACCGACCATGAGCAGCCAGATGTCCGGCCCCGGCCCCGCCTCCGCCGAGGAGACCCAGCTCATCAAGTCCTCGAGCGTGCGCCTGCAACGCGACTTCGACGGCATCTTCGGCGTCGAGACCATCCAACGGTTCATGACCGACTCGTTCGAACGGCTCGCCCACGCCCGCATCCGCGCGTACGTCCCCGTGATGGCCGAACGCTTCACCCGCGACCGGCTCCACGCCGTCGCCAAGAACGAAGGCAAGGTGCCAAGCGACGCGCCCAGCGTGCTGTTCCTGTGTGTCCACAACGCCGGCCGCTCGCAGATGGCCGCCGGGTGGATGCGCCACCTCGCCGGCGACCGCGTCGACGTCCTCTCCGGGGGGTCGGACCCCGCCAGCCACGTCAACCCCGCCGCAGTCGAGGCCATGCGCGAGGTCGGCATCGACATCGCAGGCGAGTTCCCCCGACCCTGGACCGACGAGATCGTCGGCGCCGCCGACGTCGTCGTGACCATGGGCTGCGGCGACGCGTGCCCCGTCGTGCCCGGCAAACGCTACCTCGACTGGGAGCTCGACGACCCCGCCGGCAAACCCGTCGACGCCGTCCGCCCCGTCCGCGACGAGATCGAACAACACGTCCGCGCACTGCTCAGCGAGCTCGACATCCCCATCCGGGTGTGACCCAGGTGCCGACAGCAGCA
>DATHVN010000218.1 GCA_035461305.1 Euzebyales bacterium
CCGGGCCAGTTCCTGACCGTCCGTCAGATCAGCGAGGCGCTCGACGCCGACCTTGCGTACACCACGGTGATGACCCTGCTCACGCGACTGCATCGGAAGGGCTTCCTCGAGCGGCAACTCGAGGGCCGTGCCTGGACGTACCGTCCCGTCATGTCGCAGAGCCAGCATGCGGCATCCGCGATGACGGCCGCGCTGCACGACAGTGACGACCATGCCGAGGCGCTGTTCCACTTCGTCGAGCGGTTGACCCCCGAGGAACAGCAGCAGTTGTGTCGAAGCTAGAGGATGGCGATCGATGACCGTTGCGCTGGCGCTCGTGGCGCTGGGCCTGGTGACCCCGTACCTCCTGCGCCGCATGGACAATCGCGCACCGACCGTCGTCGTGATCGCAGCGCACCTGGCGGCCCTCATGATCGTCTGGCTCGGCATCCTCGACATCGCTGTCGGTGCTACCGGCCTCTCGCACCGCCTGGTCGAGTTCTGCACCCTGGCGCTTCACGATCCACCGGCAGGCGGTAACCTCCGTGTGATCGTGGTGATGACCGTCGTCATTGCTGCGATGGTCGGGCGCGCGGCCCACCTCTGGTGGCGGACCGCCCAGACGACCCGCCGGGCACGCCGCAGGCTGCTCACGATGGCCACGGGGAGGATACGCGACGTCACGTTCGCGCCGATGGGATCGGTGGCCTGCACGGTCGGCCTTCTGCGGCCCCGTGTCTTCGTTGACAACACGATGTTTCCTGCGCTGCGGCCGTCCCAACGCGCCGCTGCTCGCCCACGAGCGCGGACACGTTCGCGGACATCACGGCCTGATCGACCTTGCGGCAAGGTGCATGGCTGCCGGCCTGGCGCCGTGGCCCGGCGCGCGGCTTGCGCAGCGCGACGTCCGACGGCATCTCGAGGCGCTCGCGGATGACCGGGCAGCGGCCTTCACCAGCAGGCGAACCGTCGCGAGCGCAATCGTGACGGCCGCGACCATGCCGCCGGAACCTGCGCTCGGTGCCGCTGGCTGGTCCGCTTGGCGCGTCGACCGCATGCTCGACCCGCTTCCGCGAAGGTTGCACCCGCTGGCTGCCACGGCAGTCGCCCTGATCCTGCTGTCGGCCATGGCCCTCGTGCAGACGATCGGTCACGCCGTGGCCGGGATCCACCTCGTGCCACTGGCGTTCCCAGCGGTCTAGGCCGATCCCGTGTGGCGGGCGGCCGCGGCGATCGGAGGCCGACCGCGAGCACGCCATACCGGGACCGTCCGAGTACGACGACGATCGCGAGCTGGAGCGAGCCACCGACTCCACGCATCCAGTGCCACCCAGATGTTGGAGCACGGATAGCGTGCCTCGGGCGCGCCAGCCGGGACGGTTCGGACACCACTGGGACAGCATCCGACAAGACCCTTGGCGCTCGTCGGCCGAGATGGGACCCTCGACGAACCGGAGGGCGGCGGACCGGTCGTGTACGTCTGTCCCACGCCATCCGGAGGTCGTCAGCGACGGCTCCTGGAACGCGTCCCAAGTGCGGCATTAACCATACAGCATCGCAGCCCGACGGCGCGGACCGGAGCCGATGCGCCAGCGGCCCCCACGACCACGGCCACGCCGATGCCATGGCGGACGGCATCGAGTGGGAGAATCTCATGCCGGACGTCAACACGGGGACGACCCCGGCCAACATGCGGTGGAAGCTCGTCGACCGCGACACCGGCCGGGAGCGATCCGGTGGAGCTTCGACGCCGGCGATCAGGTGAAGATCCGACCGGTCAACGAGCTGGAGTCCGACCACCCGATGCACCACCCGTTCCATTCCACGGCGAGCGCTTCCTGGTGCTGTCGAGGGATGGCTTGCGCGAGCCGAACCTCGTGTGGAAGGCCACCGTCCTGGTTCGCACTGGCCAGACCGTCGACATGGACGCATCCAACCCAGGAGTCTGGATGGCGCACTGCCACATCGCCGACACATGGAGCTCGGGACGATGTTCAGCTTCCAGGTGCGCGGCCGCGCGTCGTGACGCGTCACGACGACGTCGTGCTCCGCGCCGTCACGTGCAGGCGCGGAGCACCACGTCAGACATCACGGCGACCGCCCGTTCGAACGCGTCGACGGGTACACGCTCGTCGTCGCCGTGCACCGTGGCGAGCAGCTCCGGTGTCACCACGAGCGGTGTCCAGCCGTACCCCGTCGCGCCGCGCGCGCGGAAGAAGCGCACGTCGGTGATCCCGGGCGTGAGCGACACGGTCGCGATCGCATCCGGGTCGGTCTCCCGCGTGGCCCGTTCGAGGATGGGAAGCAACGGCCCCGTGCCGCTGACGGGACCGCGGCCCTTCTGCACGACGTTCGAGACGCGCCCTCCACGGCGGCGCGCTGTGCTGTCGAGCGACGCGACGAACCGGTCGACGTCGGTGTCGGGCAGCAGCCGGCAGTCGAACGAGGCGCGGGCCTCACCCGGCACGACGTTCGACTTGTACCCGGCCGCCATGCCCGTCGGCGTGATCGAGTCCGACAGCAGCAGCCCGAGCGCACCGGCCCCGCGCATCCGCCGCGCGACGACGCGGACCACCGCGCGGCCCGCCGGCGACGCGAGCGCGCGCAGGACTCCGACCATCGACCCCGACGCCGCGGCCGCGAGGGTGGAGAACTGCTCGCGCATCACCGGATGCACGCGCGGCGTGCCGAAGCCCGCGATGTCGCCGACGATCGCAGCCAGGTTCACGGCGGCCTGGTCGTGGGGCGGCAGGGCACCGTGCCCCGAGTCGCCCGTCGCGACCACCTCCAACCACACCGCGGTCTTCTCCCCGAGAGCGATCGGGACCACCGGCGCCGCGAGCATCCCGCTGACACCGTAGGCACCTTCGCCCAGCACCTCGGGTGGCGGGCGACCATCACCGAAGCCGAGCAGATCGGCGTGCTCGTCGAGCAGCCAGCGTGCGCCCTCGTCGCCACCGGCCTCCTCGTCCGCGGCGACGACGACGATCACCTCGCGGGTCGGCGCGTTGGCCGACCGCGCCAGCGCCGCGGCTGCCGCCGCATGCATCACCGTGATGCCCTTCATGTCCAGGGCGCCACGGCCCCAGATGACGCCGTCGACCTCCTCCGCACCGAACGGGTCGCGACGCCACCGGTCCTCCTCGACGGGCACCACATCGCTGTGGGACAACAGCACCAGCGCCGGGCGACCCCGCGGTCCGTCGACGCGTGCGACGAGGTTCGCCCGTCCCCCGGGAGAGACGAGCGTGCGGGTCTCCAGCCCTGCATCAGCGAGATGGGCGCCGACCTGCTGGGCGACCGCCGCCTCGTCGCCGGGCGGGTTGACCGTGCGCATGCGCAACAGCTGCTTCAAGAGCTCCACCGACTCCATGCGCGCAGCCTACCAACAGCGGGATCGCGCGGGCATCGGGCAGGCGGGCCTGGATCGCAAGCACGGTCACCTCTAGCGCAGGACGCGCTCGCAGCCCCGGCTGGACTGCTGCCCGACGAGGTCGAACCGTCGATGGAGATGGACGCGTTCAGATCGTGCTGATCATCGCCTGCCGACACGCGCTCGGGGTGGCATCCCGCTCATGACGTCGATCTCGACAGCGAAGTCTGCGCGCAGCGGCATGCTGATCACGGATCGGCTGGCGCTGGAGCGGATGCGCACGGTCCACGTCGTGTGTTCGACAAGACCGGCACGCTGACCCGCGGGCAGCACGCGGTGACCGGCCTGGTTGCCGTCGACGACGCCGACCGCGTGCTCGCGCTGGCTGACGCTGACGCTGCCGAGGCAGACAGCGAGCACCCGGTGGCACGTGTCATCGCCGCGCTGCCGCGGACCGCGGTATCGCCGGGAGGCACTGGAGGCTCTGCGGCGCGGAGCGCGCCAGACGGCCGGGTCTCAGCGGCCGAAGCGCCGCAAGCGCAATGAGTTGGTGACCACGCTGACGCTCGAGAACGCCATCGCCGCGCCCGCCACGATCGGCGACAGCAGGCCGAATGCGGCGATGGGGATCGCCAGGGTGTTGTAGCTGAACGCCCAGACGAGGTTCTGCCGGATGGTGCGTTCGGTCGCCCGTGACAGCTCGATCGCCGTGGCCACACCGTCCAGGTCGCTGCGCATCAGCGTCAGGTCGCTGGACTCGATCGCCACGTCGGTGCCGGTGCCGATCGCGATGCCCAGGTCGGCCTGCACCAGCGCGGGCGCATCGTTGACGCCGTCGCCGACCATCGCCACCGTCCGCCCGCGGGCCTGCAGCCGGGCGATCTCGTCCTGCTTGCCGTCGGGCAGTACCTCGGCGAGCACCCGGTCTATGCCGACCCGCGACGCGATCGCGGCGGCCGTGCGGTGGTTGTCCCCGGTGAGCATGGCGGTCTCGATGCCCATCGCGTGCAGACGGGCAACCGCTCGTGCGGCGTCGTCTTTGAGGGTGTCGCCGACCGCCACCACCCCGCGAACAACACCGTCCCAACCCGCGATGACCGCCGTCGTACCGTCGCGCTCGCAACGCTCGGCGGCGTCGTCGAGCACCTCGGGCAGCACGAGACCAGCCTCGGCGGCCAGCTTGCGGGTGCCAACCCACACGGTCACGCCGTCGACGTCGGCGCGCACCCCGTGCCCGGCCATCGCCGCGAACGCCACCGGCCGGTGCACCTCGAGCCCCCGATCGCGCGCCGCGGCGGTGATCGCGGCACCGATCGGATGTTCGCTGTCGGCCTCAGCCGCCGCCGCGCGCGCCAGCAGGACATCCCGGTCGGTGCCGGCGTCGGCGAGGAGGTCGGTGACCGCCATCTCGCCGCGCGTCAGCGTCCCCGTCTTGTCGAACACCACCACGGCGACGTCGCGGGTGCATTCCAGGACCTCGACGCCCTTGATGAGGATGCCCAGGTCCGCACCACGCCCGGTGCCGACCATCACCGCGGTCGGCGTCGCCAACCCTAGGGCGCACGGACAGGCGATGATCAGCACACTCACCGCAGCGGTCAGGCCATCGATCGGCCGGCCTAGCGCCAACCACCACACACCGAACGTGACGAGCGCGATCACCAGCACCACGGGGACGAACACGGCCGAGACCCGATCCGCCAGTCGCTGGGCCGCGCCCTTGCCCGACTGCGCCCGCTCGACCATCGTCACGATCCGCGCCAGCGCGCTGTCGGCGCCGACGGCGGTCGCACGCACCGTGAGCACGCCGCTGGTGTTGAGCGTCGCGCCGCTGACCTCCGACCCCGGCGACTTGTCCACCGGCACGCTCTCCCCGGTCAGCATCGCTTCGTCCACCGCGCTGGCGCCCTCGACCACCTCCCCGTCCACCGGCACCTTCTCACCGGGGCGGACCCGCACGACGTCGCCCACCCGCACACGCTCCACCGGCACCAGGTACTCGAAGCCATCCGAGGCGACCAGCCGCGCCTGCGAGGCGCCGAGCTTCAGCAACGCCTCGATCGCGGCTCCCGCCCGCCCCTTCGCCCGCGCCTCCAGCCAACGGCCCAACACCAGGAACGCGATGATCAGCACCGCGCTCTCGAAGTACAACGGACCACCCGCGAACAGCTGAACCACCGAGAACCCGAACGCCGCCAGCGTGCCCAACGCGATCAGCGTGTCCATGTTCGCCGTGCCCCGCCGCG
>DATHVN010000219.1 GCA_035461305.1 Euzebyales bacterium
CGTCACGCCTCGCCGCCCGGATCGGGCCCGTAGCGGCGCCGCAGCGTCAGTGGATCTCCATGACGACGGCCTTGGGTTCGGTCATGAACTCCCGGCTGTGGTCGCCACCCTCACGACCGACGCCGGAATCGCCGAACCCGCCGAACGGTGCACGAAGGTCGCGGACGAAGAAGCAGTTGACCCAGACCGTGCCGGCCCGCAGGCGGGCGGCGACCCGGTGCGCACGGTGGACGTTCTCGGTGAACAGCATGGCGTTGAGCCCGTAGCGGGTGTCATTGGCCAGCGCCACCGCGTCGTCCTCGGTCTCGAACGGCGTGACCGTGACGACGGGGCCGAAGACCTCCTCGCAGTGCACCCTCGCCGTCGTCGGCGCGTCGACGATCACCGTGGGACGGACCGCCCAGCCGTCGCCGACGCCGCCGGTCAGCACCTTGCCACCGTCCTCGGCCACCGTGTCCAGGTAACCGGTGACCTTCGCGAAGTGCGTCTCGGAGGCCAGCGGGCCGAGCTCGGTGCGCGCGTCCATGGGATCGCCGAGCCGGAGGGCCTCGGCGGACTCGACGAAGCGGGCCACGAACCCGTCGTAGACGGGTCGCTCGACGAACAGGCGGCTGCCCGCGAGGCACACCTGGCCCGAGTTGGTGAAGATCGCGCGGTTCGACCACGACACCGCGGCGTCTAGGTCAGCGTCGGCGAAGACCACGTTGGCGCCCTTGCCACCGAGCTCGAAGCTGTACGGCGTCAGGTTGGCGGCCGCGACCCTACCGATGGCCTTGCCGGTGGCCGACTCGCCGGTGAAGGTGATGCGATCGACGTCGGGTGACGTGGTCAGGGCCTCGCCCACGGCGTCGGGTCCGTAGCCGTGCACGACGTTGAGCACGCCCGGCGGGATGCCCGCGTCCAGCGCGAGCTGTGCGAGCAGGGTGGCCGACGCCGGGGTGTCCTCCGCCGGCTTGAGGACGACCGTGTTGCCCCAGGCGAGGGCGGGAGCGACCTTCCAGCTCTCGAGCATCAACGGGAAGTTCCACGGTGCGATCGCCGCGACGACGCCCGCCGGCTCGTAGCGGACGTACGCGTGGTGTCCCGAGTCCATCGGCAGGGCCTCGCTGGTGCGCAGCCTGGCGTGGTCCGCGAAGAAGCGGACGTTGGCCGCGGCACGCGGCACGTCCTTGGCCCGCATCGCCGCGATGGGCTTGCCCATGTCGCGCGTGTCCGCGGCCGCCAGCTCCTCGCTGTGCTCGTCGATCAGGTCGGCCAGGCGATGCAGCAGCGCGCCACGCCGTCCGTTGCCCATGCCCGGCCAGGGGCCCGAGTCGAACGCCCTGCGGGCGGCGTCGACGGCCCGTTGCGCGTCCCGGCGGCCGCCCAGCGCCACTTCGGCCCACGGTTCTCGCGTCCATGGGTTGACGCTGTCGAACCGACCCCCGTCGCGGGACTCGACGTGCTCGCCGTCGATGACGTGCCGTACGAGGTCCATGATGCTCCGCCAGCCGTGGGTGCCGGCCCGGCAGCGCCGGCGTTGAACGCATGATAGGTGGCACCACCATGGCGGCCACCAGCGTTGTCCCGCCATGCGGGACCCTCGTGGGCCGGCGTCCGGGCCGACGCGGCGTCACCCCGTAACGGTCCCGAGGCACGCCGCGATCGCGGATGCGAGCCGATCCGCCGCTGCGTCGTCGAAGCGCAGGAACAGCGACGGCTCAACCAGCTCGATCTCGAGGACCAGCGGCTGGCCGTCAGCGCCGGGCAGCAGGTCGACCCGCGCGTACAGCAGGTCGCGGCGGTCGAAGGGCACCGCGTCGAGCGCGGCCTCCGCTGCGGCGCGCTCGCCGTCGCTCGGTGTGCGCGGATCGATCTGCTCAGCCGCGAACAGACCGCCCACCGTCTCGGGGGCGCCCGCCAGGATCGGGCCCTTGCGGACGGCGTGGCTGTAGTGTCCGCCGAGGTACACGAGGGCGGTCTCGCCGTCGTCGTCGACCCGCTCGACGTAAGGCTGGAGCAGCACGTTTCGGCCCTGCGCATGGAGGTGATCGACGTGCGCTCGGGCCCGGGGGGCCTCCTCGGCCGTGTAGCGCTCCGTGTCCTGCGAACCAGCCGACACCGTGGGCTTGACCACGAACCCACCAGTCGCGGGCAGCCCGACGGCCTCGCCCGGCTCGAGCACGCTCGACGGCACGATCGCGACGCCGCGGGCCGCCAGCTCCAGCAGGTAACGCTTGTCGCTGTTCCACTCGACGACGGCCGGGCGGTTGCGCAGCGCTCCCACGGCGTCGACGCCGGCGGCCCAGCGCACGAAGGCGTCACGCCGGCGCGGGTAGTCCCATGTGGAACGCAGCACCGCAAGATCCCAGGCCGACCAGTCCACCGCCCCGTCGTCCCAGACGCACACCCGCGACTCGATGCCGTGGCGCAACAGCGCGGCGGCGAGCACGGGAGCATCCTCGTCGAGGCCCACCGCCTCGGCCGCCGTCACGAGGGCGACACGGGGCGGGCCCGGAGCGCGGGGACGTCGACCGGCTGCCATCCGCACCGAACCCTACCCCCGCGGCCGCCGCCGACTGTCCGTCGCCACCTCGAGCCTCTGCGGCGACGGAGCGGCCGGATCGTCAGCGGGTGGTCGCGACCGCCTCGGCGAGCCGGTCCAGCAGCAGGTCCACCTCGTCGGCGGTGACCATCAGTGGCGGGCCCAGCCGGATCGTCCTCCCGTGGGTGTCCTTCGCCAGCACGCCCAGCTCGAGCAGGCGCTCGCAGACCGCCCGCCCGGTGCGGTCGCCGGCGATGTCGATGCCCGCCCACAAGCCCCGGACACGTACGGCGTCGACCTGGTCCGACGGCAGCGCCGCGAGTCCGCGACCCAGGCGTTCGCCCATGCGCGCGGCGTTCTCCTGGAACACCCCCGTCTCCAGCAGCTCGATCACGGCGCGCGCGACCGCACAGGCCAGCGGGTTGCCGCCGAAGGTGCTGCCGTGCGACCCCGGGGTCAGCACCCCGAGGACGTCGCGGCGGCTGACGACCGCCGACACCGGCACGATGCCGCCGCCCAGGGCCTTGCCCAGGATGAACATGTCGGGCACGACGTTCTCGTGGTCGACCGCGAACATCCTGCCCGTGCGGCCGAGGCCGGACTGGATCTCGTCGGCGATCAGCAGCACCCCCGTGCGATCGCAGATCTCGCGCACGCGGGTCAGGTAGCCGGGTGGCGGCACGATCACACCCGCCTCGCCCTGCACCGG
Organism: Euzebyales bacterium; assembly: GCA_035461305.1. Taxonomy (NCBI): domain Bacteria; kingdom Bacillati; phylum Actinomycetota; class Nitriliruptoria; order Euzebyales; species Euzebyales bacterium. The sequence goes on from DATHVN010000219.1 coordinate 3,234, forward strand.
CTCGAGCAGGACGGCCACGGTCTCGTCGTCGATGGCGGCCGCCAGCGCGTCGGCGTCCGCGAACGGCACCGTGACGAACCCGGGGGTGAACGGCCCGAAGCCCTCGCGGGCGGTCGGGTCGGTCGAGAAGCCGACGATCGTGGTCGTCCTGCCGTGGAAGTTGTTGGCGAACGTCACGATCTTCGCGCGGCCCGCCGGCACGCCCTTGACGGTGTAGCCCCAGCGGCGGGCGACCTTGATGGCGGTCTCCACGCCCTCGGCGCCGGTGTTCATCGGCAGGACCATCTCCATGCGGCACAGCTCGGCGAGCTCGCGACAGAAGTCCGCGAACTGGTCGTGCGAGAAGGCGCGGCTCGTCAGCGTGACCCGGTGCAGCTGCCGCTCCGCCGCCGCGACCAGCGCGGGGTGACGGTGGCCGAAGTTGAGGGCCGAGTAGCCTGACAACGCATCCATGTAGCGGCGACCGTTGACGTCGGTCACCCACGCGCCCTCGGCCTCCGCGACCACGACCGGCAGCGGAGCGTAGTTGGGGGCCTCGTACGTGGCCTGGTCTCGTGCGTTGATCGTGGTCATGTGGCGAACTCCGTGAACGACAGCACCACACGCGGGTCCCACGTGTTGACACCATCTGTACTCTACGACGTGCCCAGAGTGAACGATAGGTGAGGATGTCGGGAGTGGTCGAAGATTCGTTGCAGATCGACGCGCTTGATCGCAAGATCATTGCACAGCTCATGCTGGATGGCAGGCGGAGCTTCCGCGCGCTCGGCGCCACCGTTGGGCTGTCAGCACCCGCTGTCAAGCGTCGGGTCGACCGTCTGCACGACGACGGGGTGATCGCCCGGTTCACCGTCGCCGTCGACCCCCGCGTGCTGGGCTGGAGCGTCGAAGCCTTCATCGAGCTCTTCTGCGCACCCCGTACGCCGTCCCACAGCATCCGTGAGGCGCTCGCGGACCACCCTGAGGTGGTGTCGGCGTTCACGATCACCGGCGACGCGGACGCGCTGCTGCACCTGCGCGTCGCCGACGCCGCCCACCTCGAGGCGGCACTCGAGCGCATCAGGGCCGAGCAGATCGTCACGCAGACCCGCAGCGTGGTCGTGCTGTCGCGTCTGCTCGACCGGTCCTGAGCCGCGTTCCCCGCGCATCACCCGATGCGGGTGGTGCGGCCGGTGCCGAACCGCTCGGCCATCAGGGCCTTGAGGCCGACGGGGAAGCGCTCGTGCATCGCCACGTGGGCGTCGATGAGATCGCGCTGGACCTCGGCGTCGCCGTCGAACGCGGCGCTGCACCGCTCGGGCTCGACGTTCGCCAGGCCGAGGATCGCGCCGGCGCAGCCCGCCGGGCCCGCGAGCGACAGCACCGCCGACGAGCCTGTGTACAACGGCAGCGCCGTGGTCCGCAGGGTCACCAGCAGCCGCTCGGCGTCGCCGGTCGAGTCCTTGCACCCGGCAACGGGCAGCGAGCCGATCACCTCCACCGGCAGGCCCGGCGGCGAGACCGTCGGCAGATGGTACGCCAGCACCGGGACGGTACCCGCGGCCACCGCCACCTGCTCATAGTAGGGGCGCGGGTCGGCGGTGTGCGGGGGCGACAGCGTCAGGACCGCGTCCGCGCCACCGTCGCGCGCCCGCGTCGTCAGGTCGACGGCCTGCCGGGCCGAGGGCGCACCGGTGCCGGCGATGACGGGCACGCCGTCCACGGCGGACCGCACGGCCGCGAGCAGGCGTTCGCGCTCGTCGATGCTCAGCGCAGCCGCCTCGCCGGTCGTGCCGGTCACCACTACGGCCCGCACCCCGAGCTCGACGAGCCGTGCAGCGTGCGCCGCCGTGGCGTCGGCGTCGACCTCGCCGTCGTCATCGAACAGCGTGACCAGTGCGACACCCACCCCCGTGAACACCATGGCGGCAGCGTACCCGTCACGCCACGGCCGACGCGGCCCGCCGTATCATGCGCTGCCTGCCACCACCAGGGGAGCGCATGACCGAGGACACCACACGGGCGGCCGGCGAGCGCGCGGCGTTGCTCAGGCTCGCGGTCGACATCGCACGCGAGGCGGGCGCGCTGCTGCGGTCCTACGCTGACAGCGACGACCTGCACGTCGCCACGAAGTCCACGGCCACCGATCCCGTGTCGGCCGCGGACCACGCCAGCGAGCGCCTGATCAGCGAGCGCGTCCGCGCCGCCCGACCCGACGACGGCCTCATGGGCGAGGAGCAGGAGGGCGACCGTGAGGGGTCGACCGGCCTGCGTTGGGTGGTCGACCCCCTGGATGGCACCGTCAACTACCTGTACGGCATCCCCCAGTGGTCGGTGAGCATTGCCGTCGAGGACGCCGACGGCCCACTCGTGGGCGTGGTGCACGACCCGAGCCGCGACGACCTGTTCACCGCGATCCGCGGTGGCGGTGCGCGGCTCAACGACACGCCGCTGCGGCTGGATCCGCCGACCGACGTCAGCGACGCTCTGATCGCCACGGGGTTCTCCTACGACCCCGCCGTGCGTGGTCGGCAGGCCGAGATGCTCACCGGACTGATCACCACGGTGCGCGACGTGCGCCGGCTGGGGTCGGCGGCGCTCGACCTGGCCTGGCTCGCGGCCGGCCGATGCGACGGCTACGTCGAGTTCGCGCTGCACCGCTGGGACTACAGCGCCGGCAGCCTCCTGGTCACCGAGGCAGGCGGAATCGTCGCCGCGTGGGAGCTGGCGTTCGGCGACGACGTACGCAAGGGCCTGAGTGCCGGCGGGGAGAGGGTCAGCGATCACCTCGCGGCGTGGCTCGAGGCGGCCGGCGCCCACCGGATCCCGCTGGAGGCGTTCGTCGAGTGACTCTTCACGACCCGGGCGATTAGGTCATGTCGCGCGCATCCGTTGGCGGTCGCGGATCCAGTCGCACCTGCTGAATCGCGTACTCACGGACGGCGAGCACAGTGATCCGCCAGCCCTCGAGCTCGAGCTGGTCACCGACGGCTGGGAGGCGCCCGAGCCGGTCGAGGATGAGCCCGGCCAGGGTGACGTAGTCGCCGGTGGGCAGGTCGACGTCGAGATCGACGAGGTCGTGGATCGGGAAGTGGCCGGCCAGGGTGATCGATCCGTCGGGGTGGCGGATGGCGGCCCGGACATCGGGATCGTACTCGTCGTGGATCTCTCCGACGAACTCTTCGACCAGGTCCTCGACGGTCACGATCCCCTCGATCGCGCCGTACTCCGAAACGACCAGCGCCATCGTCTGCCGCGCGGCCTGCAGGGCGCGCAGAGCGTCGATCAACGGCAGGAACTCCGGCAGCGCGACGGCCGTCCGTGCCCGGTCGGCGACCGTTCCCGACTGGCCGACGAGGTCGAGCAGCGACACGACCCGGTCGGCGTCGTCGAGCCGCTCGCGGTACACCGGCGCGCGGGTGTGGCCCGCGTCTCGAAGGCGGTCGATCGCCGCGTCGACGCGGAGGTCCTCGGCCACCGCGAGAACCTGTGGTCGTGGGCGGACAACCTCTCGTAGCGTGCGGTTGATCGCCTCCAGCGCACCGGTGATGATCTGCCGCTCAGCGCGGCTGTACAGGCCGCCGGCGGCGATCAGGTCGCGGACCTCCTCGTCGGTGACCATCTTCCGGCCGAGGCGGGGGTCGCCGCCGAACACCCGGATCGTGACGTCGGTCGCCTTGCCGAGCAGCCACACGACGGGACGCGCGACCGTCGCCAGCGCCGCCAACGGACGTGCCGCCAGCAGCGCCCAGCGCTCGACGTGCTGCATGGCCAACCGCTTCGGAGCCAGCTCCCCCAGTACGAGCGTGAAGAAGGTCAACACGGACGTCACCACAACGATGGCGACCGGGCGGGCGGCTGCGCCAAGAGCGGCGAGCCTCCCGATCAGTGGCTCGGCCAGCGTGACGGCCGCGGTCGCCGATGCCAGGAACCCAGCCAGTGTGATGCCGATCTGGATCGTTGCGAGGAAGCGGTTGGGGTCACGCGCGAGCCGCGCTGTCAGCTGCCCGCGGCGGCCACGCTTCTCGAGGCGCTGGATCTGGCCCGCACCCAGGGAGATCAACGCGATCTCGCTGCCGGCGAACAACGCGTTGGCAACGACCAGTGCGCCCACGAGTGCCAGCTGCCACCCAATGCCCACGACATGCTCCTTGTCCTGTTCCACCAACAGCCTTGTCGGACGCCACCTGCGATGCCAGACGTGCACACGACTGTGACCCCGCGGTACGGGCAAAGGCGTGACCGCCTTCGCGAACGACCGGCGAAGGCCCTGATCGCCGAACAGCACAGCAGCGGCGCCTGCGCATGCTCGGGTGCAACGCGACCGCCCGACGGCCGAACACGCGGCTACCCGATGGCGGACCGTCGATCCAGGCCTACGGCTGGCTGCCGTGCGTCTCGACGTGCAGCCGCCGCGCCTGGGCGACCCAGCCACCTCGGCGCAGCCGCGTGACCAGCCGCGGCCGGCGCGCCGCGAGCTCGGCGATCGCGCGATCGTCGAGCAACGCGAGCTGCCGGAAGGTCGTGATCCCCTCCGCGCGCAGCTGCCGCTCGAGCGCCGGTCCGATGCCGCTGATGCGCTGCAGCTCGTCCTCGGTCGCCGCGGCCGGCGTCTCCGCCGCGTCGGCCTCCAGCACCAGGGGCGTTCCGATCTCGGCATCGGCAGCCGGTTCCTCCTCCGCCACCGGCTCCTCCACGGTCGCCGGCCCCTCCACGGCGTCCTCGACCACCGCCGGCCCCTCCACGGCGTCCTCAACCACCGCCGGCCCCTCCGAGGGTTCCTCTACGGCGACCGGCTCCTCCACGACCGTCGGCTCCTCCCCGGCGACCGTCACGTCGGCCGCCGCCTCCGGCTCGGCGCCCGGTGCGGGCCCGGGCGCTCCTCCCGACTCACGGTCGGCGCCGCCCTCGGCGCGCTCCGTCGCGTCGGAGAGGTCGAGCGTGGCCGCGACCGGTGCGAGGGGCGCCGCGACGCGGTCCTCGTCAGCCCCGGCCGCGTCCTCCACGACGCGGGCGTGGGCGTGTTCCGGCATGGCATCCACGTCGGCGCCGCGCGTCGCCGCCGTCGCCGCCGGCCCAGCCTCCACCGGGCGCGATGCCGCGTCCTCCGCAGCCGTTGACGTGTCCGTCTCGCCGCCGTCGCCGGCGGCGGTGGCCACCGCCGCGTCCTCGGCGGGCAGCGCCACCTCCTCGGTGATGTCGGCGTCGTCGTCGAGCTCCGCGTCGTCGAACAGGCGCACGTCGTCGTCGGGAATAGTCGCGGCGTCGGCTGCGACATCGACCGGCTCGTCGGCGGACGGCTCGACGAGATCGTGGTCCCCCTCGAGTTCGGCAAGCTCGTCCTCGAGCTCACTGACCGTGGCGTCGCGTTCGGCCAGCAGGTGCTGGGCGTTCGTCAGCTGCCCACGCAGCCGCACCATGTCCTTGTTCGCCAGCTCCAGACGTGCCGACGTCTCGGCGAGGGTGGCGGTCGCGCGGTCCCGGGTGCGCACCACGTCCTCGTACAGCGCCCGCTCGACACGCTCACGGTGCAGCAACCAGCCGAAGAACAGTCCAAACGCGCAGCCCGCTGCAAACCCGAGCAGCACCAACAAGCTTGTGCCTTTCACGTGTGGACGTGCCGCCCGCCGTCGTAGGTGGCGCGGGCAGTCGAACGGCGCGGTCTCCCCGTCGCAGTGTGGACGTCGCGCCAGTTCACTGCATCATGACGGCCGCCGCAACCTGTTGACCTGTCTGGACGCGCAGGATCCGTCGACAGCTCATCGCGCCCTTGACCGTCCCGTGATCGGGCGGCACGATGCGGCGCGTCATCGGCAACGGTTGTGTCGAACGCAACACAAGGGTCACCGCCGGGAGGTCGCCGTGCACATCCTGTTCGCGGACGCGTTCCACCCCGACCACGCCGATGCGCTGCGGGACCGCGGCCACGCGTGCACCTTCGCACCCCAGCTCACGGCCGACGACCTTCCCGACGCCGTCGCCGGCATGGACGTCCTCGTGGTCCGCAGCACCAGGGTCACGTCGACGACCATCGCCGCAGCGGGCTCGCTGGGCATCATCATCCGTGCGGGTGCCGGCACCAACACGATCGACAAGGAGGCGGCGGCCGAGCACGGCATCTACGTGTGCAACGTGCCCGGGCGCAACGCGATCGCCGTCGCTGAACTGGCGTTCGGCCTGGTCGCCGCGCTCGATCGCAACATCCCCGACAACGTCGCCGACCTGCGCGCGGGCATCTGGAACAAGAAGCGGTACACACAGGCCGGTGGGCTGTACGGCCGCACGGTCGGCGTCGTCGGCCTCGGCGACATCGGGCTCGCCTTCGCCGAGCGCGCCGCCGCGTTCGGGATGCGCGTGCACTCCGTCGCGAAGCCCGGTCGACCGCCGGAGGTGTTGGCGCGTGCCGAGCGCGCCGGCGTGTCCTTCGTCGACGATCTCGCCACCCTGGCGGCGACGTGCGACGTGCTGTCGTTCCACGTGCCGTTGAACGATGACACGCGCGGCATGGTCGACGCCACGCTGCTCGACCGCGTGCGACCCGGCACGTGGATCATCAACACGTCCCGCGGCGAGATCGTCGACGACGACGCGCTGCTCGACGCCATCCACGAGAAGGACGTGCGGGCCGGGCTCGACGTCCACAACGGCGAGCCGTCGTCGTCGACCGGCAGGTTCGACTCGCTTCTCACCCAGCATCCGAACGTCTACGGCACGCACCACATCGGCGCGTCGACGGAGCAGGCGCAGCGCGCGATCGCCGCCGAGGTCGTCGCGATGCTCGACGCCTACGAGCACGGCGAGATCCGCAACTGCGTCAACATCGAATCGCAGCCGGTCGGCAACGCGACGTTGGTCATCCGCCACCTCGACGAGGTCGGAGTCCTGTCGGACGTGCTGAACGTGTTGCGCCAGTGCGAGCTGAACATCGAGCAGATGACGAACACGATCTTCGCCGGACGCACGGCCGCCGTCGCCACGATCCACACCAGCGGCGCGACCCCCGACGACCTGGCGGACCGCCTCAACGCGGTCGACCGGGTGCTTCACGCCAGCGTCCGCAACGTCGCGGGCGACGCGTGACAGCTGGCGACAGGTGCGGCGGGACGCGTGACGGGCAGGCTCATGACACGATCGGACCGATCGCCACCGCACCACACCGAGGAACCATGACCACTGACGACGCCACCAGGACGACCGGCACCCGCGTGCACAACTTCAGCGCCGGCCCGTCGACCCTGCCGCTGACCGTGCTCGAGGAGGTCCGCGACCAGCTGGTCGACTACTCGAGCAGCGGCATGTCGCTGCTCGAGATGAGCCACCGGAGCCAGCACTACGACGCGGTCCACCGGCAGACGATGGACCTCACTCGCGAGGTGTTCGCGCTGCCGGACGTGTTCGACGTGCTGTTCGTGCAGGGCGGCGCGACCCTGCAGTTCTCGATGGCCCCGGCCAACCTTCTGACCGACGGCGCGGCCGCGGCCGTGGCCCACACGGGCTCGTGGTCGCGCAAGGCGCTGGCCGACAGTGAGGTGTACGGCACCACCTACATCGCCTGGGACGGCGAGCCCGTCGGCTATTCGCGCACGCCCTCGGCGGACGAGCTCGAGATCCGCGAAGGCACCCGCTACCTGCACGTCTGCTCCAACGAGACGATCGAGGGCGTGCGCTTCGTCGAGTTCCCCGACGTGGGCGTGCCGCTGGTCGCCGACATGTCGAGTGACATCGCGACCCGCGAGCTGCCGTGGGAGCGGTTCGACCTGGTCTATGGCGGCGCTCAGAAGAACCTGGGGCCGGCGGGCATGGCCCTGGTGTTCCTGCGGCGCAGCACGCTCGCGTCGATGCGCACCGACCTCGGCGCCTACCTGCGCTACGGCATCCACGCGGCGAAGGACTCGCTGTACAACACGCCGCCCGTGTTCTCGATCTGGGTGACCGGCAAGGTGCTCCGGTGGATCCGCGACGCGGGCGGGCTGAAGGCGATGACGGCCGCGGCCGAACGTCGCGCGGGCGTCGTGTACGCCGCCATCGACGACAGCGACGGGTGGTACCGGTGCCCCGTGGAGCCGGCCAGCCGGTCGCTGACCAACGTGGTGTTCCGCCTGCCCGACACCGACCTCGAAGCACGGTTCCTGGCCGAGGCGGCCGAGCACGACTTCGTCGGGCTCAAGGGCCACCGCAGCGTGGGAGGCTGCCGCGCGAGCCTGTACAACGCGATGCCGCAGGACGGCGCCGACGCGCTGGCC
>DATHVN010000220.1 GCA_035461305.1 Euzebyales bacterium
CGCGTCGCGGCGTGGTGTTCGGCCGCGACCAGCTGCAGGTAGTCGATGCCCGACGGGGCGGGCGGGTCGTCGCTGGTGTCGCGGTGGCTGGCCGCCTTGGGATGGACGTGCGTGCGGATCTCGTGGACGGTGGCGTGGCCGAAGGACCGCGGGGTCGAACGCCAGGAACGGCGTGAACAGCTCCCAGTTGCGGCGCCACAGGTCCACGATCGCGGGGTAGCGGTCGCCCCACTCGAGCTCGAAGTCGTCCATCGCATCGGCGGCCGCGTCGACCGTGGGCGCCTGATAGATCGGCTTGAGCGCCTTGGTGACCGCCCGGCGGTCCTTCCACGAGCAGAACTTGATCGAGTTGCGGATCAGGTGCACCACACAGGTCTGCACGGTGGTCTGCGGCCACACCGTCTCCAACGCGTCGGGCAGGCCGGCCAGGCCGTCGCAGCAGGCGACCAGCACGTCGCCCACGCCGCGGTTTTTCAGCTCGGTGCACACGGCAAGCCAGAACTTGGCGCCCTCGCTGCCGTCGCCCAGCCACAGGCCCAGGACGTGCTTGGCGCCGTCGACATCGACGCCCAGCGCGAGGTACACGGGCCGGTTGACGACCACCCGGTCGGTGCGGACCTTGACCACGATCGCGTCGACGTAGATGACCGGATAGACGGCGTCGAGTGGGCGGGCCTGCCAGGCGCGCAGCTCGCCGATGACCGCGTCGGTGATCTTGGAGATCAACTCGGGGGAGACCTCGACCTGGTACGCGTCGGCCAGGTGCGCCTGGACGTCGCGGACGGTCATGCCGCGGGCGACCAGCCCGACCACCAGATCGTTGAAGCCGCGCAGGCGCCGTTGATGCTTGGCGACCAGCTTGGGTTCGAACGTCCCGTTGCGGTCGCGGGGCACGTCGACGGGCACCGCGCCGGCGTCGGTCAGCACCTTCTTGGCAGTCGTGCCGTTACGGTTGTTGCCCGACCCGCGACCGGCCGGGTCGCCGCGCTCGTAGCCGAGGTGGTCGGTCAACTCGACGTCGAGCGCGCGGTTCATGATCTGGCTGGTCAGCTCGGTCAATACCCCCTCGGGGCCCAGCAGCTCCAGACCCTCGGCGTCGATCTGGTCCATCAACCGGTCCAACGTGTCCTCGTCGATCACCGGGCGGTCCACCGTGGGCATGGCCGAATCACTCCTATCCTGGCGTGCAGTCGTCATCACAGGTCCCTTCTAGACCAGGCGCTCTCCCGGTCCGGTCAGGCACCACACACAAACCATTCAACAGGCCCCCACGGTGCGGCCGTCCGCCCGGCGACGCACACCCTGGCGGCCCGCCCGCACCGCCATCGCGTCGGCGACCAGCGCTGCGGTCAGCGCCCCGGCGAACGTCACCGCCGTGTACAGCACCGCCGTCAGCGGTCCGAAGATCAGGGCGAGCGCGGCGACGATCGACGCGTCGAGCACCAGCGCGGACAGCAGGAACCCGACCCACACGGACGTGCGCACGGCGGCATCGACCATCGCGACCAGCGCGGGGATCGCCGAGTGGTGCAGAAGGGTATCAGGAACCCCAGCGCGATGCCCTTGACCGCCGCGGCGACGCGGCCGCTGCTCAGCAGCCGGCGCAGCCGGTGCACTCCCAGACGCCGCGGCGACCGCGACCACGGTCGCGATCGCCAGGAACAGCGCGACCAGCTCTGCCAGCAGCCCCACCGATGCGACCGCGGCGTCGAGCACGCGGCCGCCACGGTCACGCACGCCAGGGCCGCTGCCGACAGCGGATCACCGTCGGCCACCGGCACGCGCCCCATGACGACATCGGCCGCGGCCGGAAACGACGTCAGGCAGTCGTCGTTGACCCGAGACAGGCCGGCCGT
>DATHVN010000221.1 GCA_035461305.1 Euzebyales bacterium
GAGCTACCGGCTCAGCGGCGCCCCATGCCGACGCCCTGCTGGCGCTGGTAGTGCTTGCCCTCGGTCTGCAACGACGGCGCGATCAGCACCTCGGCGCGTTGGAACTCCTTGATCGTCGCGTAGCCGCAGGTCGCCATGGACGTCCGCAGTGCACCGAACAGGTTCAGCGTGCCGTCGTTCTGGGCCGCGGGACCCTCGAGGATCTCGCGCAGCGACCCGACGGAGTCGACCTTGACGCGCGCGCCACGCGGCAGGTCGGGGTGAAACGTGGCCATGCCCCAGTGGTAGCCGCGGCCCGGTGCCTCTGACGCCCGCGCCAGTGGCGAACCGAGCATGACCGCGTCGGCACCGCAGGCGATCGCCTTCGCGATGTCGCCGCCCGTGCGCATGCCGCCATCGGCGATGATCTGGACGTAGCGCCCTGTCTCCTCCAGGTGGCGGACACGCGCACCCGCGGCGTCGGCGATGGCGGTCGCCTGCGGCACGCCGATGCCCAGCACGCCGCGCGTCGTGCAGGCGTTGCCCGGTCCGACGCCGACCAGGATGCCGGCGGCGCCGGTGCGGGCCAGGTGCAGGGCGCTGGCGTAGGAGGCGCACCCGCCGACGATCACCGGGATGTCGTAGCGGGCGATGAACTCCTTGAGGTTGAGCGGTTCCTCGCGACTGGACACGTGCTCGGCCGAGACGACGGTGCCCTGGATCACGAGGATGTCCAGGCCGGCCTCCAGCGCGACCTGGTGGTACTGCTCGACCCGCTGCGGCGTGAGCGAGGCGGCGGCGACGATGCCGGCCGATTTCAGCTCGGTGACGCGCTGGTTGATCAGGTCCGCGTCGATCGGCTGCTTGTAGATCTCCTGCATCCGGGCCGTCGCGACCGTCGTGTCGAGCTCTGCGATCTCGGCCAGGAGCGGCTCGGGGTCGGTGTAGCGCGTCCACAGCCCTTCGAGGCTGAGCACGCCGAGCCCGCCGATGCGTCCCAGCTCGGCGACGCTGTGCGGCGAGGACACCCCGTCCATCGCCGCGCCGAGCAGGGGGAGATCGAACTCGTATGCGTCGATCTGCCAGGTGATGTCCACATCGTGCGGGTCCCTGGTGCGACGGGACGGCACGATGGCGATGTCATCGAAGCCGTATGCCCGTCGCCCGCTCTTGCCGATGCCGATCTCGATCTCGGCCACGCGCGCTTCCTTGTGACGTCGTGGAGTGCCCAACGATCCAGAACCACAGGTACGCCCGTACCGGCGGTCGGGGGGGAAGTACGGTGGAGTGTAGCGTCTCACCGACGCCCTCCAGTGGTGCGGACGACAAAGGACGGCCCACGGCCATGAGCGATGAGTACGACGACTTCGAAGAGGTGCCACAGCCCCGGTTGGGACGGCAGGAGGCGGCGCTGATCCGCCGCGACCTCGACGATCTGGCGGCCTTCCGGCACACGTTCGAACCCGAGGGGTTCAAGGGGGTCAGCCTGTTCTGCGTCGACTGCGCCGAAGAGCACTACTACGAGTGGCAGATGCTCGAGCACAACCTCGAGGAGCTGCTCAAGTCCGGCGAGACCCCGGTCCACGAGCCGGCCTTCGACCCGAAGCCCGACGAGTACGTCAACTGGGAGTACGCGCAGGGTTACCTCGACGGCCTTGCTGACGGTGGCATGCCGGCCCTGCCCACACAGATGACGTCGACAGGCGGGTGTCCGTTCTGCGGGGCGCAGCTGCCCGAGCACTCCGAGAACCTGGTGTTCTGCCCACTGTGCGGCACGCACCTGGGCCCCGCGCGGATCGCCCGGGCGCTGCTGGACCGCGGCTGGTCGACCGACGACGTCAGCGACCTGCTCCGCGGTGCCCGGATCCCCCCGATGCAGGGTATGGCCGACGGCTGAGCCCGTCAGGGGACCCGGACAGCGCTCCGCGGTGAGGTCCGTCCCGAGAACCAGAGGTGCCGCGCGTTGCGGGCGGACCGGTCACATGGTCGTGTGGACGACGCCCACCGTCAGGGCGAGCACCAGCGCGGTCAGCGGAAAGCCCAGCCGCGGGTAGTCGGCGAAGCGGTAGCCGCCGAGGCCGTAGACGATCGTGTTGGTCTGGTACCCGATCGGGGTCAGGAACGACGCGCTGGCGGCCACCGCGACCGCGATCGCGAACGCCCGAGGGTCCGCATCGACGGTGCCCGCCGTGGTGAACGCGATCGGGAACATCAGCACGGCGGCCGCGTTGTTCGTGATCATCTCGGTCAGCACGATCGTCGCGACGACCACACCCAGCAGCGCGCCGATCTCGCCGAACGACCCGAACGCAGCCAGCAGCACGCCGGCCGCGGCGTCGGCGAGGCCCGTGCTCTCCATCGCCGCGCCGATCCCGAACGCTGCGCCGATCACGATGATCACGTCGAGGTCGACGGCGTCCCGCGCCTCGCGCAGCGTGAGCACCCCGGTCGCCACCAGCGCGATGGTCGTCAGTAGGGCTGCGTCGAGGATGTCGAGCAGGCCCGATCCCGCGACGATCACGAGCAGGCCGGTCAGTGCCAGTACCAGCGGCGCTTTGCGCGTGCGGGCCGGTGACGTGCCGCCGATGCGCGCCACGACCAGGAAGTCGCCCGACTCGCGCCAGTTCTCGCGGAAGCTGACGTCGGCCAGCAGCAGCAGGGTGTCACCCGCGCGGAGCTGCAGATCGCCGAGCTTGGCCTCAACCCGCTGCCCGGCCCGGTGCACCGCCAGCACGGCCGCGTCGTACCGGCTTCGGAAGCCGGTGTCCTTCAGGGTGCTGCCCGTCAGCTCAGAGGCCGAGCCGAGCACCACCTCGAAGAAGGCCTGGCGGGTCTCGTCGATGCCGTAGAGGTGGTGCTCCTCCGTGGATGCCAGGCCGCGGATGCGCTGCAGGTCGACGATCAGGTCGACGTTGCCCACGAAGCTGAGCACGTCGCCGGCCGACAGCACCTCGCCCGGCCCCACCGGTGCGATCACATGGCCGGTCCGCTCGATGCGCACCAGGAACACGCCCTGCAGCTCACGAAGGCCCGCTTCCTCGACCGACAGCCCCACCAGGGCCCCGTCGTCGACGACGCGCATGTCGACCGAGAATTCGCGGACCTGCTCCTTGAGGTCGATCTTGGCGCCCCTGCGGGTGCGCAGCAGGACCGGGGCCAGTGCGACGAGCAGCCCCAGACCGCCGATCGCCACCGGCGCGCCGACACGCGTGATCTCGAACAGGCCGAGCGGCGGCTGGCCGCGGTCGACCAGGAGGCCCGACACCACCAGGTTGGTCGACGTGCCGATGGACGTGACGACGCCGCCGAGGATCGCGGCGAACGACAGCGGCATGAGCAGCGGTGCCGCTGACCGCCCACGCTGCTCAGCCCACGTTGCGACCTGGGGCGCGGTCATGGCGACGATCGGCGTGTTGTTGAGGAACGCCGACGCGCCCGCGACCGGCACCAGCAGCCGTGCAAGCGTCCCACGGATGGAGCGGTGCTGCTCGCCCGACCCGAGCACACGCGACAGCAACGGGTCCAGCGCACCGGTGATCTCGACCGCGCGGGCGAGCACGTACAGGGCGGCCACCGTGATCGGCGCGGGGTTGGCGAAGCCGCTGAAGGCGGTCTCGGCGTCGATCACGCCGGTCAGGACCAGCGTGATGGCAGCGCCGAGCACCACGACGGCCGGAGGCAGCGCGTCGCGCACCAGCAGCACCAGGCTCGCGGCGATGACCGCGAGCGTCAGCCATGCGTCAGGTGTCATGTGCTCATCGTGGTGGTGTGCTCAGGCGTCGACACGCCGGCGTGGAAGGCATCGGCACGTGGTCGACCGACGATACCGCACACGGCCCGGCGCCGTGATCGTCCGTCCGCACCACACCTCCGGTGAGGAGCCGTGTCCCGCGGGCGGTGGGTCGTGTCGAATATCCGGGCACACGCCGCACACGAGGCCACCGTCCGAGTACCTCAGAACAGCCGCAGGTCGTCGGACTGCCGGCCGCGCAGGAGGTCGTAGTCGACCTCGATCCACGTGATCCCACGCTCAGCCGCCAGCACACGCGCCTGTGGTTTGACCCGCTGGGCCGCAAAGATGCCGGAGACCGGCCGCAGCAGCGGATCACGGTTGAGCCGCTCGAGGTAGCGCCGCAGCTGCTCGACACCGTCGACCTCTCCCCGCCGCTTGATCTCGACCGCGATGTGGGAGCCTTCGGCGTCACGGCACAGCAGGTCGACGGGCCCGATGTCGGTCGGGTACTCGCGACGTACGAGCTCGAGCCCGTCCGCGAGCGTGTCCGGGTGGTCGGCGAGCAACTGCTGGAGGTCGGCTTCGACGCCGTCCTTCGTCAGGCCCGGATCCTCGCCGAAGGCGTGGCTGGTATCCGACAGCACCTCCAGCAGGGTGATCTCGAGACGTTCGCCCTTGCCGTTGGTCACGACCCAGCGGTCAGGCTGGTCGTCGAGCACGTTCGGCGCGTTCATCCAGTTCAGTGGCTTGTAGGCGCCGCCGTCGGCGTGCACGGCGACGCAGCCGTCGGCCTTGACCATCAGCAGGCGGACAGCCTCGGGCAAGTGCGCCTGAAGCCGGCCCGAATAGTCGACGGTGCAGCGTGCGACCACCAATCGCATCCCGGCAGCCTAGCGGACCGCCGCCCGGGTCACCGTGGCCTCGACGATCCGCGGGCGCCTGGCGCCCGGTCGACGACGGCATCAGTCTGCCCGACGCGCTCGACCAGCGTCGCGCGGTGCGGGACCCGGATGCGCCGGGACCGGACATGCGAAGGGCCCGGCACTCTTTGCGTGCCGGGCCCGCACTCGGGCGACGCGGCCGTGACGTCGAGGGGGTGACTCTTGGCGTCACCCACCTGCCGCGGCCGTGCCCGACGTTTCGTGCGGCATCCCTGTCGGCCACGTCGGCGTGGCCTTCAGCCTCGCCGTGGACCGTGGCTGTCCGGTGCCGCAGACCTTGCTGTCGTGTGACCGTTGCGTGGCGTCGCGGTCCCGCGGAGTTACCGCGAACGCCGGAGGACAAGCGACTGTACCACCTTGGACGGGACCTGTCAGACGCCGCGACGCGGGCCCGTGGACCCGCGTCGCTCGGACCGGGAGACAGCGCCTAGTTCTCGCCGGCCGCCGGGAGTTCGCCGGAGCCGGAGCTCGCCAGCTCGACCTCGGGCGTGTCGGGTGCGTCGACGGCACGGAACACGACCTCGTCGTCCTCGATGTCGACGACGATCAGCTGCCCGGCGTTGAACTCGTTCCACAACAGCCGCTCGGACAGCGCGTCCTCGATCTGGCGCTGGATCGTCCGGCGCAGCGGGCGCGCGCCAAGCTCGGCGTCGTAGCCCTTGTCGGCCAGCCAGGTCTTGGCGTCCTCGGTCAGCTCGATGTCGAGGTCCTTTGCCTTGAGCTGGCTCTGGACCCGCTTGAGCATGAGGTCGACGATGGACTTGACCTCCAGCCTCGTCAGCTGGTGGAAGACGATCGTCTCGTCTATCCGGTTGAGGAACTCGGGCCGGAAGTGGCGCTTGAGCTCCTCGTCGACCTGCGCCTTCATGCGCTCGTACACGCTGCTCTCGTCGGCGCCCGAGGAGAACCCCAGCGCCTGCTGCCCGAGGTTCTTGGTGCCCAGGTTCGACGTCATGATCAGGACGGTGTTCTTGAAGTCCACTGTCTTGCCCTGCGCGTCGGTCAGGCGTCCGTCCTCGAGGATCTGCAGCAGTGCGTTGAAGACGTCCGGGTGAGCCTTCTCGACCTCGTCGAACAGCACCACGCTGAACGGCCGGCGGCGGACCGCCTCGGTCAGCTGACCTCCCTCCTCGTAGCCGACGTAGCCCGGGGGCGAGCCGACCAGGCGGGAGACCGTGTGCTTCTCCATGTACTCGGACATGTCGAGCTGGATCAGCGCCGTCTCGTCGCCGAAGAGGAACTCGGCGAGCGTCTTGGCCAGCTCGGTCTTGCCGACGCCGGAGGGCCCCAGGAAGATGAACGAGCCGCTGGGGCGCTTGGGGTCCTTCAGGCCGGCGCGCGTGCGGCGGATGGCCTGGCTGACCGCCTTGATGGCGTCCTGCTGGCCGACGACCCGCTTGTGCAGCTCGTCCTCCATGCGCAGCAGCTTCTGCGTCTCTTCCTCGGTGAGCTTGTAGACGGGGATGCCCGTCCACACGGAGAGCACCTCGGCGATGGCCTCTTCGTCGACCTCGTCGAACAGGTCGACGCCCGAGTCCTTGATCTCCTGCTCCTTGGTCTCCTTGCGGGCGAGCAGCTCCTTCTCGGCGTCGCGGAGGCGGCCCGCCTCTTCGAAGTCCTGCGACTCGACGGCCTTCTTCTTGGACTCGACCACGGCCGCGAGCTCGTTCTCGAGGTCCTTGTAGTCGGCCGGGGTCTGCATGCGCTTGATGCGCAGGCGGCTGCCGGCCTCGTCGATGAGGTCGATGGCCTTGTCGGGCAGGAACCGGTCGCTGATGTAGCGGTCGGCCAGGTTGGC
>DATHVN010000222.1 GCA_035461305.1 Euzebyales bacterium
GGAGCTCATCCAGCCGATCGCGATGGAGGAGGGGTTGCGGTTCGCGATCCGTGAGGGCGGCCGCACGGTCGGCGCTGGCCGGGTGACGAAGATCCACGAGTGACGTTCCGGTGGTCGTCGGTCAGCGCTCCGCCTCCAGCAGGGACCCCGTCCTCGCCTGGGGCTCGGACACCCCGAGTCGGCTCCGCAACCGACCGACGACCCACCTCCCCGCACGACCCGCCGATCGCACAACCGTCCGGCGGCACCGGTAGGGCCCTCGCGGACACGAACCGCGGCGGTGAGAGCAGCAGAGAGAAGAGAAGATGGCTAACGGGCAGAAGATCAGGATTCGGCTGAAGGCCTACGACCACGAGATCATCGACGCGTCCGCACGCAAGATCGTCGACACGGTCGAGCGCACGGGGGCCAGGGTCACCGGGCCGGTGCCGCTGCCGACCGAGCGCAACGTGTACTGCGTCATCCGCTCGCCCCACAAGTACAAGGACTCGCGCGAGCACTTCGAGATGCGCACGCACAAGCGGTTGATCGACATCCACGAGCCGACACAGAAGACGGTCGACAGCCTGATGCGCCTCGACCTGCCGGCGGGTGTGGACATCGAGATCAAGCTGTAGCGCGTGGTCGGGCCCGAGCTCGAGGTCGCCGGTAGGGCGAGGCGCAGCAGGTATCGAGCGAGAAGAAGAGAGAAGAGCACAACGATGGTGAGAAAAGGGATTCTGGGCACCAAGCTCGGGATGACGCAGGTGTTCACCGATGACAACGAGGTCATCCCGGTGACCGTCCTGCGTGCCGGCCCCTGCCCGGTCACCCAGGTGCGCACGAAGGAGCGCGACGGCTACCGCGCGCTGCAGCTCGGGTACGGCCGGGCGCGCCGGACCAGCAAGCCGCTGGCCGGGCACTTCGCCGCTGCCGGTGTCGAGCCCACGCGCTACCTCATGGAGGTGGCATTCGACGAGGAGCACGAGCCCGGCGACATCATCACCGTCGACATCTTCCGGGCCGGCGAGCTGGTCGACGTGACCGCGCGCTCCAAGGGCAAGGGCTTCACCGGGACCATGAAACGCCACGGCTTCGCGGGCCTCGGTGCCTCGCACGGCGCCCACAAGGTGCACCGCGCACCGGGTGCCATCGGAGCCTGCGCGACGCCGGGACGCGTCTTCCCGGGCACCCGCATGGCCGGGCGCACCGGCAACGAGCGCGTGACGATCCAACGTCTGACCGTCGCCGGTGTCGACACCGAGCGTGGCCTGCTGCTGATCAAGGGCGCGACGCCGGGCGGCAACGGTGCGCTCGTGCTCGTCCGCTCCAGCTCGAAGGCACCAGCACCAACCGGAGGTGACGCCTGATGGGACTGCAGGTCGACGTCTACGACGCCGAAGGGTCCACGGTGGGCACGGTCGAGCTGGACCCGGCGCTGTTCGAGGCGCCCGTCAACGTCCCGGTGCTCCATCAGGTCGTGACCGCCCAGCTGGCCGCGGCCCGTGCCGGCTCCGCCAAGACCAAGAGCCGTGGCGAGGTGCGCGGTGGTGGCGCCAAGCCGTGGCGTCAGAAGGGGACCGGTCGCGCCCGCCAGGGCTCGATCCGCTCCCCGCAGTGGGCCGGCGGTGGCGTCGCCCACGGCCCGACGGGTCAGCAGAACCACCGCAAGCGCGTCAACAAGAAGGTCAAGCGGCTGGCGCTCGCATCGGCCTTGTCCGACCGGGCCGGCAGCGGTGACGTGCGCGTCGTGCGCGACTTCGGCCTGACCGAGCCGCGCACCCGCGACGCGGTCGCTCTGCTCGACAAGCTCGAGCTGACCGGCCGCACCGTCCTGGTGGTGCTTGCGGAGCGTGATGACCTGATCGCCCGCAGCTTCCGCAACCTGCCCGACACGCATATGCTGACCGCCGGTCAGCTCAACGTCCACGACGTGCTGACCCACGACATCGTCCTGTTCGCCGAGGCCGCGCTCGATCGCATCGGTGGCGGACGGAGGGCGGCGGCCGCCACGACCGCGGACGACACCGACGCGGACGACGCCGCCACCGCCGGCGCGGTAGGCGACGACGAGGAGGCCTCGGCGTGAAGACCCCACACGACATCATCATCGAACCGGTCGTCAGTGAGAAGAGCTACGCGCTGCTCGACGACGGCCGCTACACGTTCGTGGTGCACCCCAGCGCGAACAAGACCGAGATCAAGCAGGCGGTCGAGCAGATCTGGGGCGTGCGCGTCGTCAAGGTCAACACCCTGAACCGGCCGGGCAAGCGTGTGCGCTTCGGGCTGGTCCAGGGTCAGCGCAAGCGCACCAAGCGGGCGATCGTGACCCTCGCCGAGGGCGACGAGATCGACATCTTCGCCTGACCGACGGCGGCACGACACGCCACCTGACCACCGAGAGGACGACCACCGATGGCCAATCGCAGATACCGCCCCACGACGCCGGCGCGTCGCGGCATGAGCGTGTCCGATTTCGGCACCATCACCACCGATCGGCCGCTGAAGTCGAAGACCTCGCCGAACCCGAAGAAGGCCGGACGCAACGCCCAGGGCCGCATCACGACCCGCCGGCAGGGTGGTGGGCACAAGCGCCGCTACCGGGAGATCGACTTCCGGCGCAACAAGGACGGCGTGCCCGCGACCGTCGCGGAGATCGAGTACGACCCGAACAGGTCGGCACGCATCGCACGCCTGCACTACCACGACGGCGAGAAGCGCTACATCCTCGCGCCGCAGGGGTTGCGGGTCGGCGACGTCCTGACGTCCGGTGAGAGGGCCGACATCCAGGCGGGCAACGCCCTGCCGCTGCGCAACATCCCGGTCGGCACCGTGATCCACGCCGTCGAGCTGCGCCCCGGCGGCGGCGCCAAGCTCGGCCGCTCGGCGGGCAACCGCGTGCAGCTGCTGGCCAAGGAGGGCAAGTACGCAGCGCTGCGGCTGCCGTCCGGCGAGATCCGCCGCGTGCTGGCAGACTGCCGCGCCACCGTTGGCATCGTCGGCAACCCCGACCACGAGTTGATCAACGACGGAAAGGCCGGCCGCTCACGCTGGCGGGGCAAGCGCCCCAAGGTCCGCGGTGTCGTCATGAACCCCGTCGACCACCCGCACGGTGGTGGCGAGGGGCGCACGTCGGGTGGACGTCACCCCACCAACCACAAGGGCAAGCCCGAGGGACGGACGCGCTCGAAGAACAAGGCGTCGGACAAGGACATCATCCGTCGGCGCGGCAAGCGCCGCCGCTGACCGCGAACACCTTGGTCAGGCAGCACAACCCGCTGCGTTGACGGCCGAGGGAGCTCGCAAGCTCACCCAAGATCTAGGAGGCACCCCAATGCCGCGCAGCTTGAAGAAGGGCCCGTTCGTCGACGCCCACCTGGAGAGCAAGGTCGCCGCGCTGAACGCGCGCAACGAGAAGCGCGTCATCCGCACCTGGTCCCGCCGATCCGAGATCTCCCCGGAGATGGTCGGCCACACGATCGCCGTGCATGACGGCCGTAGACACGTCCCGATCTACATCTCCGAGTCGATGGTCGGCCACAAGCTCGGCGAGTTCGCCCCGACCCGCGCCATCAAGTGGCGCGGCGCCGGCGAGAAGCAGACGGTGCGCGGCCGCGGCGGCCGCCGCTAGCCACCGGCACCACACTCGAAGAAGTGAGAGAGGTACAGGGCATGGACGTGAGGGCCAGCGCCCGCTACGTGCGGGTCGCACCGAACAAGGCTCGGCAGGTCGTGCGGCACATCCGTGGACTCGACGTCGAACGGGCCCGCCACGTCCTGCTGCTCGAGCAGAAGGGCGCGGCCCGGTACGTGCACAAGGTGCTCGAGTCGGCCGTGGCCAACGCGGAGAACAACCACGACCTGGATGCCGACGACCTGTTCGTCGCCGCCGCGACGGTCGACGAGGGGCCGACCCTGAAGCGCTACCAGCCGCGCGCCATGGGTCGGGCCTACCGCATCCGCAAGCGCACCAGCCACATCACCATCGTTCTCGGAACTGAGGAGTAGGCCGTGGGCCAGAAGATCCACCCGTACGGGTTCCGGCTCGGCATCATCAAGGACTACAAGTCGCGCTGGTTCGCGGACAAGGAGTACGCGGACTACGTGGCCGAGGACGACCGCGTGCGCAAGTTCATCCGCGAGCGCGTGCGCCACTCCGGCGTCAGCCACATCGACATCGAGCGCACTCGTGACCGCGTGACGATCGATGTGTGGACCGCACGTCCCGGCATCGTCATCGGTCGCCGGGGCGCGGAGGCCGATGCCATCCGCTCGGCGCTCGAGAAGATGACCGGCAAGCAGATCAAGCTGAACATCCAGGAGGTCAAGACCCCCGAGCTGGACGCTCAGGTCACCGCGCACAACGTGGCCGAGCAGCTGCGCGGCCGGGTCAGCTTCCGGCGCGCCATGCGCCGGGCGACGCAGAACGCGATGAAGGCCGGCGCCAAGGGCGTGCGGGTCCAGTGCTCGGGCCGGCTCGGTGGCGCAGAGATGAGTCGTACGGAGTGGTACCGCGAGGGCCAGGTGCCCCTGCACACGCTGCGCGCCAACATCGACTACGGCCTCGACGAGGCGCGCACGACCTACGGTCGCATCGGCGTCAAGGTGTGGATCTACCGCGGCGAGGTGCTGCCCGACTCCGAGCAGCACCGGTCGCGTGCGCAGCAGCAGCGTCCGCGCCGCTCCGGCCGCGGAGGCCGCGGCGGTGGCGGCGGGCGGCGGTCGACACCGGCCGCCGGCATGGGCGACATGGCGCAGGAGCGCGTCACCGAGCAGGCTCCGGCCGCGCCGCAGTCCGGTCAGCCGGCGACCGTCACCGGCGCCGACCTGCCGTCCACGGCTCCGGCGCCGACCGAGCAGCCGATGCCCGAGACCGCACCCCAGCAGGCGGTGCCCGAGGCGCCGGCGGGCCCTGAGGCCGTCGAGGTGACCCAGGACACTGACGCCCAGGTGCCGGCCGACGCCGCCGACGCCGCGCGCCCGGACGACGCCGACGCGCCGCGGACGCCCGCTGCCGACACGACGCAGCCCGACGGCGACGAGAACCAGGAGGCGTAGAACGATGTTGGCTCCCAAGCGGGTCCGCTACCGCAAGCAGCATCGCGGGCGCATGCGTGGCAACGCCAAGGGCGGCTACGACATGGCCTTCGGTGAGTACGGCCTGCAGGCCGTCACCGGCTCGTGGATCACGGCACGCCAGATCGAGGCCGCCCGTGTCGCCATGACCCGGCACATCAAGCGTGGCGGGAAGGTGTGGATCAACATCTTCCCGCACAAGTCCTACACGAAGAAGCCGGCCGAGACCCGCATGGGCTCAGGTAAGGGCTCGCCCGAGGGATGGGTCGCGGTCGTCAAGCCGGGACGCGTCATGTTCGAACTGTCGGGCGTCCCCGAGGACGTGGCCCGCGAGGCCATGCGCCTGGCCGCCCACAAGCTCCCCGTCAAGTGCCGGTTCCTCACACGGGATGGTGACTGACATGGATGTCGGCGAACTGCGTGAACTCAACGACGTCGAACTGACCGAACAGCACGACGAGCTGAAGGAGGAGCTGTTCAACCTCCGCTTCCAGCTGGCGACCGGGCAGCTCGACAACCCGACGCTGCTGCAGCAGGCGCGCCGCGACATCGCCCGCGTGCTGACCGTCCAGCGCGAGCGCGAGATCGCCGCCGCGCGCGAGCAGGCGCAGTAGCGCGAACGTCAGGAGCGAAAGACCATGACTGACACGACGACGGCGCCGCGTGGCGAGCGCAAGGTCCGCCAGGGCCGTGTGGTCAGCACGGCGATGGACAAGACCGTCGTGGTCGAGATCCAGCGCACGACCACGCACCCGCTGTACCGCAAGACCATCAACCGCACCGAGAAGTTGCTCGCGCACGACGAGGACAACGCTGTGAATGTCGGCGACCGCGTCCGTGTGTCCGAGACACGCCCGATGTCGAAGCGCAAGCGCTGGCGTGTGGTGGACATCGTGGAGCGCGCGAAGTGAGGGAGACCGCGGCGCGGTGACATGCCGCTCTGGCGCACTGTCTCCGCCGTACCCCAGAGAGAAGAAGAGAAGAAGAGATGATCCAGCAGGAGAGCCGGCTGAAGGTGGCCGACAACACCGGGGCCCGTGAGGTGCTGTGCATCCGCGTGCTCGGTGGGTCCGGGCGGCGCTACGCGTCGGTTGGCGACGAGATCGTCGGCACCGTCAAGCAGGCGGTTCCGGCGGCGGGCGTCAAGAAGGGCGACGTGGTGCGCGCCGTCGTCGTGCGCACGCGCAAGGAGAAGCGCCGCCGCGACGGCTCGTACATCCGGTTCGACGACAACGCGTGTGTCCTGATCAACGAGCAGGGCGTGCCGCGTGGCACGCGCATCTTCGGGCCCGTCGGTCGAGAGCTGCGTGAGCGCCGCTTCATGCGGATCGTCTCGCTCGCGCCGGAGGTGATCTGACGATGCAACGGATCCGACGTGACGACCAGGTGCAGGTGATCTCCGGAAAGGACCGGGGCAAGAGTGGCCGCGTCATCGCCGTCTGGCCGCGGGAGGACCGCGTGCTGGTCGAGGGCATCAACATCATGACCAAGCACCGTCGCGTGCAGCGCACCCGCGCGGGCGCCCAGGAGGGCGGCATCATTCACGAGGAGGCGCCGCTGCACCTCTCGAACGTGATGCCGATCTGCGACTCGTGCGACAGGCCCACCCGCGTGGGATCGAAGGTCGTCGACGGCGTGCGCGTGCGGGTCTGCCGCGCCTGCGACGCAGAGCTTTGATGCGATCACCCGCGCACCCGCCCAACCCCCGAGGTCTCGGCACGGGTGACCGCACCGCAGAGGTAGGAACCTGAGATGAGTACGACGGAGACATACGCGCCGCGGCTGAAGGTCCGGTACCGCGACGAGGTGCGCGCGCAGCTGCAGGAGCGGCTCGGCCTCGACAACGTCATGCAGGTGCCCACGCTGACCAAGCTCGTGGTCAACATGGGTGTCGGCGACGCGATCACCGACTCCAAGGCGATCGAGGGCGCCATGCGCGACCTCGCCACGATCACCGGCCAGCGGCCGAAGCTGACGCGGGCGCGCAAGTCCATCGCCGGCTTCAAGCTGCGCCAGGGCATGCCGATCGGCGCCAAGGTCACCCTGCGCGGGGACCGGATGTGGGACTTCTTCGACCGCCTGCTGGCGGTCGCGCTGCCGCGCATCCGTGACTTCCGCGGGTTGTCGGCGCGCAGCTTCGACGGCAGGGGCAATTACACGTTCGGCGTGACCGAGCAGCTGATCTTTCCGGAGATCGACTACGACTCCGTCGATCGCGTCCGCGGCATGGACATCACGATCGTGACGACGGCGGCCACCGACGAGCAGGCGAGGGCGTTCCTCGACAGCTTCGGCTTCCCGTTCGTCGGCGGAACCGCCAGCTAGGAGCTGTTGAGATGGCCAAGAAGTCGATGATCGCAAAGGCCAACCGCCGCCCGAAGTTCGCGGTGCGTGGCTACACGCGGTGCAGCCGGTGCGGACGCCCCCGCGCGGTGTACCGCAAGTTCAAGCTGTGCCGTGTGTGCTTCCGCGAGCTCGCTCACGCCGGCGAACTGCCCGGGATCCGGAAGGCGAGCTGGTGACCGGCGCCGTGCGTGACGGCGCCTCCCGTCCCTCTTGGACGTGGGCGAGCACGCGGAAGCAACAGACACAGATTCAGTAGTAGGTAGTTGACAGGGAAGCGTTCCTACTTCGGTGGGGCGAACCCCGAGGAGATGAAACCAAGATGATGACCGATCCGGTCGCGGACATGCTCACGCGCATCCGCAACGCCAACATCGCGTACAGCGAGCAGCTCGAGATGCCCTCGTCCAAGTTGAAGGCCGCGCTGGCCGACATCCTGAAGCAGGAGGGCTACATTCGGGACTACGCCGTCGAGCCGACCAAGCCGCAGGCCACGCTGAAGATCGCGCTCAAGTACACGAGGGATCGCGAGCGGGCGCTCACCGGCGTCCGGCGCATCTCCAAGCCCGGTCTGCGGGTCTACGCCAAGCGGCACGAGGTGCCCCGCGTCCTCGGCGGCCTGGGCACCGCGATCATCTCGACCTCGTCCGGACTGATGACCGACCGCCAGGCCCGCCAGGTGGGCATAGGCGGCGAAGTCATCGCCTACGTCTGGTAGATGGCGCGCAACCCCGAAAGAGGATCAACCAACATGAGTCGTATCGGCAAGGAACCAGTGCCCATCCCGAGCGGGGTGGACGTGACGCTGGCCGATGACCGCGTGACCGTGAAGGGTCCCAAGGGTGAGTTGTCCGAGGCCGTCCCGGAGGGCATCACGGTCGAGATCGACGACGGTCAGATCGTGGTGACCCGCGCGAGCGACCACCGCGAGCACCGGTCGCTGCACGGCCTGACCCGGTCGCTGATCGCCAACATGGTGACCGGCGTCACCACGGGCTTCACCAAGAGCCTGGAGATCGTCGGCGTCGGCTACCGCGCCCAGGCGCAGGGCAACACCGGCCTCGTCATCCAGGCGGGCTACAGCCACCCGGTCGAGGTCACCGCCCCGGAGGGCGTGACGTTCCAGGTGCCCTCGCCGACCCGCATCACTGTGCAGGGCGCGAGCAAGCAGGTCGTGGGTCAGGTCGCCGCGAACATCCGGGCGATCCGCAAGCCCGAGCCCTACAAGGGCAAGGGGATCCGGTACGAGGGCGAGCAGGTCCGCCGCAAGGCCGGCAAGGCCGCTGGCATCTAGGAGTTGACGACACCCATGGGCACCACAAGCAGGCAGGAGGCACGCAGCCGTCGTCACCGGCGCGCGCGCAGCCGCATCCGGGGAACGGCGAAGCGTCCCCGTCTCGTCGTCTTCCGCTCCAACGCCGGCATCTACGCCCAGATCGTCGACGACGACCGTGGGCACACGCTCGTGGCCGCCTCGACGGCCGACGACGTCGTGGCCGACGGCGACGGCAAGATCGGCGTGGCCAAGGGCGTCGGCAAGCTGGTCGGCGAGCGGGCGCTCGAAGCGGGTATCACCCAGGTGGTGTTCGACCGCGGCGGCAACCGCTACCACGGCCGTGTCGCCGCGCTGGCCGACGGAGCACGCCAGGCTGGGCTGCAGCTGTAGTCCCGGCACGACCCACGACCACCGAGGAGCACACACGAGACTTCGTGGGGCCTGGTTCCACGAGATTGGTCGTCTCGCTGGCGCTCGACTTCCAACGGCCCAGGGAACCTGACGGTACGAGGACAAGAGAAGGACCGGCTTCGCGACAGGAGACAGACATGGCAGCAGGTGGCAGCAACCGCGGTCGCGGCCGCGGTCGAGGACGCGAAGAGGAGCGCAACCCCTACGAGGAGAAGGTCGTCGCGATCAACCGCGTGGCCAAGGTGGTCCGTGGTGGCCGCCGGTTCTCCTTCACAGCGCTCGTCGTCGTCGGCGACCTCGACGGGACCGTCGGTGTCGGTTACGGCAAGGCCAAGGAGGTGCCGGCCGCGATCCAGAAGGGGGTCGAGGAGGCCAAGAAGAGCTTCTTCGAGGTCCCGATGATCCAGAAGACGATCGTGCACGGCGTGATCGGGCACAGCGGTGCCGGACGTGTGCTGCTCAAGCCGGCCGCGCCGGGCACCGGTGTCATCGCCGGCGGCGCCGTCCGTGCCGTCCTCGAGTGTGCGGGCATCAGCGATGTCCTCGCGAAGTCGATGGGCACGTCGAACCCGATCAACGTCGTCCACGCGACCGTCGACGCGCTCAAGTCGCTGCGTCGGCCCGAAGAGGTTGCGCGGTTGCGGGGCGTTGAGCTCGAGGAGATCCTCCCGAACAAGATGCTCGCCAACATGCGGGCGTCCTAGACCGGGGCGACACCACTGGGAGCACGAGCATGGCCAACGACTTCGCGGAGCCGGGTTCCACGAAGCACGCGGAAGACCGGGTTCGCCGGACAGATGACCAGGGAACCGATCTGGTCGAGATCACGCAGGTCCGCAGCACCATCGGCAGGAAGGTCGCGCAGCAGCGCACGTTGCGCGCCCTGGGCCTGCGTCGCATCCATCAGACGGTCACCAAGCCCGACCGGCCGGAGATCCGAGGCATGCTGGCAAGGGTGGCGCACCTGGTCGAGGTGCGCCGACCCGGTGACGACGTCCCCATGGGGCTCGAGCCCGGCCAGGAACCGAGCACCGACGACGAACACGGATCCAACCTCAAGTAGCGACAGCGATAGGTCACGTGAGATGAAGCTCCACCACCTCAAGCCCGCGCCAGGCGCGCACCGCAAGCGCACCCGCAAGGGACGCGGTGAGGCCGCGGGCAAGGGCAAGACCGCAGGCCGCGGCACGAAGGGCACAGGCGCGCGCGGCACGATGCGCATCGGCTTCGAGGGTGGCCAGACGCCACTCCAGCAGCGCCTGCCCAAGCTGCCCGGGTTCACCTCACGCAACCGTGTCGAGTACGCCACGGTTAACGTGGGCCGCCTGAACGACGCGTTCGCCGATGGAGCTGAGGTCACGCCCGCAACGCTGCGCGAGGCCGGGTTGGTCCGCCGCGGCACGGCGCCCGTCAAGATCCTCGGCGACGGCGAGCTGTCGACGTCGCTGGTGATCTCGGCCCATGCCTTCTCGGCATCGGCCGAGCGCAAGATCAGCGAGGCGGGCGGTCGCGCTGAGGTCCTGTCCACTGGATCATCGGCCGGCACGTCGTCGTAGGCCCGAAGGGCTCGTCATGCTCAGCGCATTCGTCAACGCCTTCAAGATCCGCGATCTGCGCGGCAAGATCCTGTTCACGCTGGTGATCATCGCGGTCTACCGGCTGGGATCGTTCATCCCGATCCCGGGCGTCGACTCGGGTGCGCTGCGGCAGCTGATCGACCAGTCGGCGGCGACAGGTGCCGCGCAGCTGATCAACCTCTTCTCGGGCGGGGCGTTCTCCCAGCTCGCGGTGTTCGCGCTGGGCATCATGCCCTACATCACTGCGAGCATCATCATGCAGCTGCTCACCGTGGTGATCCCGCGGCTCGAGGAGTGGCAGAAGGAGGGCGAGAGCGGCGCGAAGCGCATCAACCAGTGGACCCGGTACCTGACCGTCGGCATCGCCGTGCTCCAGTCGACGACGCTGATCACCGTGATCCAGTCGGGAGGGGGCGCAGGTGCCGGCGCGCTGTTCGGCGGCGCGCAGCTTCCGGAGGGCGTGAACCTGGTGCCCGACGACTCGCTGGGCATGCGCGCTCTGATGGTGCTGACGCTGACCGCCGGCACGGCCTTCATCATGTGGCTCGGTGAGCTCATCACCGCCCGTGGCGTCGGCAATGGGATGTCGCTGATCATCTTCGTCGCGATCATCTCGGAGCTGCCCAGCCAGGGCAACCAGATCCTGCAGTCCAGCGGGCCGGTTGTCTTCGGCGTCGTTCTGCTCGTGGCGCTGCTGTTGATCGTCGGCGTCGTCGTCGTCGAGCAGGGCCAGCGACGGATCCCGGTGCAGTACGCGCGGCGGCAGATCGGCAGCCGCAGCTACGGCGGCAACTCGACCTACATCCCGCTGAAGGTCAACCAGTCCGGCGTGATCCCGATCATCTTCGCGTCGTCGATGCTGTACGTGCCTGTGCTCGCGGCGTCGATCTTCTCCGAGCAGACCTGGCTGGTGAGCTTCGTCGACCGGTACCTGTCGGGTCAGAACATCAACATCGTGTACGTCCTGACCTACTTCGTGCTCGTCGTCTTCTTCGCGTACTTCTACACGTCCATCACCTTCAACCCGATCGACGTCGCCGACAACATGAAGAAGTACGGAGGGTTCATCCCCGGCATCCGTCCCGGCCAGAGGACCGCCGAGGAGCTCGACCGGATCATCACGCGATTGACGCTGCCCGGATCGCTGTACCTGGCGACCCTGGCGATCCTGCCGTTCCTGGCGCTCGGCGTGGCCGGCGTGCCGTTCCCCTTCGCCGGTGCCACGCTGCTGATCGTCGTCGGCGTCGGGCTCGAGACCATGAAGCAGATCGAGAGTCAGATGATGCAGCGCCACTACGAGGGCTTCCTGCGCCGCTGAGGGCACCTGATGCGACTGATCCTGTTCGGACCACCGGGCGCCGGCAAGGGCACCCAGGCGTCGGCGCTCGTGGATCGCTACCACATCGTCCACATCTCGACCGGGGACATCTTCCGGGAGAACGTGGGTAGGGAGACCGAGCTCGGGCTGCGGGCGAAGCAGTACATGGACGCCGGCGACCTCGTGCCCGATGAGGTCGTGATCGCGATGGTCGAGGACCGGCTCGCCCAGGACGACACCCGCGAGGGCTTCCTGCTCGACGGGTTCCCGCGCACGGCCGCGCAGGTCGAGGCGCTCCACGAGGTCCTCGCCGCGCACGGCCACGAGCTCGACGCGGTGATCCGCCTGGTCGTCGACGACGACGAACTGGTCGCCCGCCTGCTGCAGCGCGCGGAGGAGCAGGGCCGCACCGACGACACCCGCGACGTGATCGCGACGCGGCTGGAGAACTACCGCGCCGAGACCGAGCCGGCCATCACCGCGTACCGCGAGCGCGGGATCCTGCACGACGTCGACGGCGAGGGCGACATCTCCGAGGTACGTGAGCGCGTCCTGGCTGCGGCAGCCAATGCAGAGCACACATGATGTGCGCCTACCGCGATCGCTACGTGAGGTACTCATGATCGTACGCAAGTCACTGGCCGAGATCGAGGTCATGGCCCGCGCGGGCCGCGTGATCGCACACCTGCACGAGGTCCTCCGCGAGGCGGTGGCACCCGGCGTGACCACCCAGCAGCTCGACGAGATCTCCGCTCGCGAGCTGCGGTCCGCCAACGCGATCCCGTCGTTCCTGGGATACGGCGCGACGCCGGGCCGCAAGCCGTTCCCCGCGACGCTGTGCACGTCGGTCAACGCCGAGATCGTGCATGGCATCCCGTCGCCCGAGGTCACGCTCCGAGCGGGCGACCTCATCAAGATCGACGCGGGCGCGATCGTCGACGGCTACCACGCCGACTCGGCGGTCACCTGGATCGTCGGCGGCGACGACACCGTCGCTCCGGAGGTCCGCGATCTGGTCGCGCGCACGCGGTCGGGCCTGTGGGCGGGGCTCAGCAACGCCGCGCCCGGCAACCGCCTCGGGGACGTGTCGGCGGCCGTCCAGTCGCACGCCGACCCGCACGGCTATGGCGTCGTGCGCGAGTACGTCGGCCACGGCATCGGTCGCGCGCTGCACGAGGACCCGCACGTGCCCAACTACGGCCGTCCGAGGCGGGGCCCGCGGCTCGTCGAGGGCCTTGTCATCGCCGTCGAGCCCATGTTCAACCTGGGCACTCACGAGACCGAGGTCCAACCGGACGGCTGGACGGTGAGGACCGCGGACGGCATGCTGTCCTCGCACTGGGAGCACACCGTGGCGGTGACCGCGGACGGACCCAGGGTGCTGACCGCACGCAGTGACGAGCCGGAGTGGCCGTTGGCGAGCCCCGAGCGCATCCCGACCGCCGGCGTGGCGCGCTGACCCCGGTGGACGGTGCACATGGGGGCTGATAGTGTGGTCCGCACGGCTTCCGTTGTCGCGCGTGCGCGCATTTCCCGGCAGCGCGTCGACACCGGGCCTGGCTCCGCATCGACGTGGGAACCACAACGTCGGCTACGTGGAGCCATTCGTGCTGTCCGCCTCTCGTCTCCACGTCCGTGTGGCGTCTCGCGTGGGACACGTGACGGCAGGCAGCAGGGGAGCCGGTCAGGCGGACCGGCCAAGGACCGCCTCGACGCAGGAGGAGCAGGATGAAGGTACAGGCATCCGTCAAGCGCATCTGTGAGAAGTGCCGGATCATCCGCCGGCACGGACGCGTGATGGTCATCTGCTCGAACCCGCGTCACAAGCAGCGCCAGGGCTGAGAGCCGCCTGGTTCCACGAGATTGGTCGTCTCGCTGGCGCTCGACTTCCAACGGCCAGGGAACCTGACGGTACAAGACAAGAGAAGGACCGGCTGCGCCGGACAGGAGCAATGAGAGATGGCACGGATCGCAGGCGTTGACCTCCCGCGTGACAAGCGTGTGGAGATCGGACTGACCTACGTGTACGGCATCGGTCGCACGCGCGCGCTCAACACGCTCGTTGCGACGGGCATCGGCCCCGACACCCGCGTACGCGACCTCGACGAAGCGCAGGTCAAGCAGCTGCGTGACCACATCGAGGCCAACTACCAGGTCGAAGGTGACCTGCGGCGCGAGGTCGCACAGAGCATCAAGCGCAAGGTCGACATCGGCTGCTACCAGGGCATCCGCCACCGCCGCGGCCTGCCGGTCCGGGGCCAGCGCACGCACACCAACGCCCGCACGCGCAAGGGACGTCGTCAGGCCGTCGGTGGCATCAAGAAGAAGCAGAGGAAGCACTGATGGCACAGCAGCGATCGAGCAAGGGCGCACGCCGCCAGCGCAAGAAGGACCGGCGCCAGGTCTCCCACGGGCAGGCGCACATCAAGAGCTCCTTCAACAACACGATCATCACGATCACCGACCAGTCCGGTGGAGTGCTGGCATGGTCCTCGGGCGGCAACGTCGGGCAGAAGGGCAGCCGCAAGTCCACCCCGTTCGCCGCGCAGCTCGCCGCCGAGCAGGCCGCGAAGCGCGCCGCCGAGTACGGCGTGACCAAGATCGACGTCTTCGTCCGCGGTCCGGGTTCAGGCCGTGAGACGGCCATCCGCTCGCTGGCCGCCAACGGGCTGGAGGTCGCCGCCATCAGGGACGTGACGCCCATCCCGCACAACGGCTGCCGTCCACCGAAGCGCCGCCGCGGCTGACGCACCAACACGAGATCACGAGGAAACATGGCACGGTACACCGGACCCACCTGCAAGCGCTGCCGCCGCGAGCGCACGCAGATCTGTGAGAGCCGCAAGTGCGCGGCCGAGAAGCGCCCGTACCCTCCCGGCGAGCACGGGCGCGGTCGCATCCGCGAGAGCGAGTACCTGCTGCAGCTGCGGGAGAAGCAGAAGGCCCGCTACATCTACGGCGTGCTCGAGAAGCAGTTCCGCAACTACTACAAGAAGGCTGCGGCGCGTCCCGGCCTGACCGGCGTCAACCTGCTGGTCGCCCTCGAGACCCGGCTCGACAACGTGGTGTTCCGCGGCAGCCTCGCGCGCACCCGTCCGGAGGCCCGTCAGCTCGTGTCTCACCGCCATGTGCAGGTCAACGGGCGCACGGTCAACATCCCGTCCTACGAGGTCCGTTCCGGTGACGTGGTCACCATCCGTGAGCGCAGCCGCGACATCGTGCCGGTGCTCGGCGCGCTCGAGCTTCAGGGCGCCAGGCAGATGCCGCCATGGCTGTCGGTGGACGCCGACAAGCGGCAGATCTCGATCCTCGACCTGCCGGATCGTCGCCACATCGACGTCCCCGTCCAGGAACAGCTGATCGTCGAGCTCTACTCCAAGTAACCAACAGCCGGTCCGTGCGTCCGGTCGCCGTCGTCCCGCCGCACCCGGTGAGACCCGCGGACCCGACACCCCACACGTGACCGGCGACACCGTCACCGTCAAGGAGGCGACGCAACGTGTTGATCGTTCAGCGCCCCACCATCAGCGAGCAGACCCTCGATGAGGGCCAGCGCTCGCTGTTCAGCATCGAACCACTCGAGCCGGGCTTCGGCTACACCCTCGGCAGCAGCCTGCGACGCACGCTGCTCTCGTCGATCCCGGGTGCGGCCGTCACGAGCGTGCGCATCGAGGGCGTCCTGCATGAGTTCAGCTCGATCGAGGGAGTCAAGGAGGATGTCACCGACATCATCCTGAACCTCAAGGACCTCGTGCTGCGCTCCCACAGCGACGAGCCGGTCGAGATCTTCCTCGGCGGCGAGGGTCCCGGTGAGATCACGGCCGACTTCATCACGGCACCCGCCGAGGTGGAGATCCTCAACCGCGACCTGCACATCGCGACGCTGAACCGGCGGGGACGCGTCGAGATGTACCTGACCGTCGAGCGCGGCCGCGGTTACATCTCGGCCGAGCGCAACAAGCGCACCGACCAGCCGATCGGTGTCATCCCCATCGACTCGATCTACTCGCCCGTGCTGCGCGTGACATACCGTGTCGAGGCGACCCGCGTCGAGCAGATGACCAACTACGACCGACTGATCCTCGACGTCGAGACGAACGGGTCGGTCACGCCGGCCGAGGCGCTGTCGAGCGCCGGCGCGACGCTGCAGGACCTGTTCGGGCTGTTCAGCGACTTCGAGGAGTCCGGTCCCGGTGGCCTGGCGATCGGTGAGGACCCCGCCAGCCTCGGCCCGACCTCGCCGGACCTGCTCCTGCCGATCGAGGACCTCGATTTGTCGGTGCGCTCCTACAACTGCCTGAAGCGCGAAGGGGTGGCGACCGTCGGCGAGCTCGTCCAGAAGACCGAGCAGGATCTGTTGGACATCCGCAACTTCGGGCAGAAATCGATCGAGGAAGTGAAAGGCAAGCTCCAGGAGCTGGGGCTGTCGTTGGCGGATTACGGCGGCTATCCCGGGTAGCGGGGTGGTCGCGGCTGTCGTCGTCGCGCTTCGGCTCCGAAGGGAACCCGCCCTCGCCTGGGGCTCGGGCACTCTGAGTCGCAGCCGCACAACGACGACACGCTCCACCGCGCCGCCCGCTCACCCACCGCGGACGGGCGGCACGCAAGCCCGCACGCCGACGTGAGTGAGTAGTAGAAGAGGGAACGGAATGCCGAAGCCGAGGAAGGCTGGGAGGTTCGGGAGGAGTCCCGGGCATCACAACCTGATGATGGCCAACCTGGCGACCGAGCTGTTCCGGCACGGCCGGATCCGGACGACCCACGCCAAGGCCAAGACGGTTCAGCCCATCGCCGAGCGGATGATCACGCTCGCCAAGCGCGGTGATCTCCACAGTCGACGTCAGGTGCTGCAGGTGATCCGTGACCAGGAGGTCGTGCATCGGCTGTTCGCCGACGTCGGCCCCGCCTTCAGCGAGCGCAACGGCGGTTACACCCGTGTGCTGCGCCTGGGCGCGCGCAAGGGCGACGCCGCGCCGATGGCGCTGATCGAGCTGGTCGAGGACGTCGCGGATGCCAGGGCGACCGACGGCGACGGGCAGTCCCGTCGCAGGTGGAGCCTGCGCCGCCGCCGCGAGGGGCCGGCCGGCACCACGACACCGGCTGCGGCCGACGACGTCGACGAGGACGCGGACCTTCAGTCCGAGCCGGCCGACGAGACCGAACAGGAGGACGACGCCGCCGTGGTCGAGGTCGCGACGACCAACCAGGGCGCGGTCGTCCCGGAGATCGCCGACGAGGACGACGCAGAGGCCGAGACGGACGCATCGGACAACGACGATGACGACGCGGATGACAGCGACCGCGACTGACGCGTGATCATCGGTTCGTGACGGCCCGTCGTCGGCCCCCGCGCGACGACCGGGGCGGTGGGACCATCAGGCTGCGCATCGACCTGGCCTACGACGGCACCGGGTTCCGAGGGTTCGCCCGCCAGCCCGACCAGGTGACGGTGCAGGGTGTGCTCGAGGACGCGCTGGCACGCCTTGCCGGCACGACGGTTGCGACCGTCGGCGCCGGCCGGACCGATGCCGGGGTCCACGCGACGGCTCAGACCATCCACGTCGATGCGCCGCGCGACAGCAGGCTGGTGCGTGACCTCGACCGAGCGCGCAGCGCGCTCGACGCGATGTGTGGCCCGGCGATGACGATCTGGCGCGTCCGACGGGTTCCGACGGCATTCGACGCGCGGTTCTCGGCGACCCAGCGCCGGTACCGTTACCGGCTGTGCGACAACGACGCCATGGCGCCGCTGTGGCGGCACGACACCTGGCACGTGGGTGGTCCCGCGCTCGACGTCGACGCCATGCATGCGGGGGCGCAGGCGTTGCTTGGGGAGCACGACTTCAGCTCGTTCTGCCGTCGCCGTGACGACCAGCATCTGATCCGGCGCATCGACCGCGCCCGGATCCACAGGGTGCGGGCCGGGCTCGTCGCCGTCGACCTGGCGGGCCGCGCGTTCTGCCACCAGATGGTCCGGTCGGTCACCGGCTGTCTGCTGGCGGTCGGTCGGGGACGTCACCCCGCCGCGTGGACCGCCGACGTGCTCGCGGCGAGGGACCGGCAGGCCGTCGGCCAGGTCGCGCCACCCCATGGACTGACGCTCACGGGCGTCAGCTACGCGTGACCCGTCTGGGGAACACGACGGCGCTCGGCGGGGAGATGCCTCCCCAGTGCGTGCGGCGGGCTGAGCACCTGGAGACACCCGTTGCGTTCCATGGTGAGATCGTCCCCAGGTTGGGGCTGTGGCGTCGCAGCGGCGGTCGCGGCGCAGCGCACGCCTGCTATGCTGGACCGCCGTGGCAGCGCCTCCTGCCTGTTGCCCGCGATCTCGCGGAGCCCGGTTCCACGAGACACACCACCCTAGATCCTCGGGACGGTCAGACCTTCATGCGCACCTATTCACCCCGACCCAGCGACATCGACCGCGCGTGGTACGTGGTCGACGCCCAGGACGAGATCCTGGGTCGGCTGGCCACGCGGATCGCGCACGTGCTGCGCGGCAAGCACAAGCCAACGTACGCCCCGCACATGGACATGGGCGACCACGTGATCGTGATCAACGCCGGCGGCGTGCAGCTGACCGGCAGCAAGGGGACGCAGTCGCTGGCCTACCGCCACTCGGGGTTCCCAGGCGGGCTGAAGTCGGTCCCGTTCGCCCGCCTGCTGGCCGAGTCGCCGGAGCGGCTCGTCGAGCGCGCCGTCCGCGGCATGCTGCCCAAGAACAGCCTCGGTCGGGCGATGATGAGCAAGCTGAAGGTGTACCCCGGAGCCGAGCACCCCCACGCGGCGCAGAGGCCGCAGCCGCTGCCCGAGCACCTGACCTGACGCCAGTCGACGACGAGGAACGAGTACGACGATGGCCAAGATCTTCACGGGCCGGCGCAAGACGTCGGTCGCCCGCGTGCGACTGGAGCGGGGGAGCGGGCAGTTCTCCCTCAACGGCCGCCCGCTGGAGGACTACTTCCCGACCGAGACCCTGCAGGGCCTGGTGCGCGAACCCTTCGCGGTCA
Source organism: Euzebyales bacterium (assembly GCA_035461305.1). Lineage (NCBI taxonomy): Bacteria > Bacillati > Actinomycetota > Nitriliruptoria > Euzebyales > Euzebyales bacterium. The sequence continues at coordinate 18,991 of DATHVN010000222.1, forward strand.
CCGAGTCGGCCGGGCAGTTCGACGTGATCGCCCGGATCCACGGCGGCGGCACCACTGGCCAGGCGGGCGCGCTGCGGCTGGGCATCGCCCGTGCGCTGGAGGACGAGGAGCCGGACTGGCGTGCGCCGCTGAAGTCGGCCGGCCTGCTCACCCGCGATCCCCGCAAGGTCGAGCGCAAGAAGTACGGGCTGAAGAAGGCGCGCAAGGCTCCGCAGTACAGCAAGCGCTGAGGCCGGCGTGGGCCAGCTGTTCGGCACAGACGGCATCCGTGGCGTCGCCAACACCGAGCTGACCCCCGAGCTCGTCGTCGGGCTCGGCCGTGCCCTCGTCCGGACGCTCTGCGAGGAGGGCAAGGACCGTCCGAACGTGCTGGTCGGGCGTGACCCGCGAGCGTCGGGGGAGATGCTCGAGGCCGCCCTGGTCGCCGGCGTCACCTCGGCCGGAGGCGACGTGATCGGCGTCGGGGTCATGCCGACCCCGGGTGTCGCCTTCCTGACCGCCGAGACGGTGAGCGTCGACGCCGGGGCGATGATCTCGGCCAGCCACAACCCAGTCGAGGACAACGGGATCAAGTTCTTCGGTCCCGACGGCGGGAAGCTGACCGATGCCGAGGAGGAGCGCATCGAGCAGCTGCTCCAGCTCGTCGCCAACGACCGCCCGGTCGGGGCGCACATCGGTCGGTTCCGCCGCGACCACGAGCTGCTCGTACGCTACGTCGAGCACCTCGCGGCCGCGGCGGACACAAGCCTGTCGGACCTGCACGTCGTCGTGGACTGCGCCAACGGTTCCGCGTCGGATGTCGCGCCGTTCGTGCTTCGCCGGCTCGGCGCGAACGTCGACGTGATCAACGCCAAGCCGGACGGCACGAACATCAACGCCGGCTGCGGGTCGACCCGCCCGGACGTCATCTGCGAGGCCGTGGTTGCCGCTGGTGCCGACATCGGCCTGTCCCACGACGGTGACGCCGACCGCCTGATCGCGGCGGACCACACGGGTGCGATCGTCGACGGCGACGTCATCCTGGCGATCCTGGCCGCCGACCGGCAGCGCCACGGTGGACTCGACACCGTGGTCACGACGGTCATGACCAACCTGGGGTTCACCCTGGCCATGAACGCGCTGGACATCGAGGTGGTCCAGACCCAGGTGGGCGACCGCTACGTGCGCGAGGCGATGCTCGCCGGTGACCACCCGCTCGGCGGCGAGCAGTCCGGTCACATCATCCTGACCGACTATGCGACGACCGGTGACGGAGTGCTGACGGCGATCCGCCTGTTGTCGGTGCTCGCGCGATCGGGCACAACCCTGCACGAGCTGGCGACGATCATGGAGCGCATGCCGCAGGTGCTGCGCAACGTCGGCAACGTCGATCGTGAGCGCCTGCCGGAGGCCGAGGCGGTCTGGCGTGCCGTCGAGTCGGAGACCGAGGCGCTGGGCGACCGCGGACGCGTGCTCGTGCGAGCATCGGGCACCGAGCCCCTGGTGCGGGTGATGGTCGAGGCCGACACCGAGGACCGCGCGTCCGAGGTCGCGGACCGCCTCGTCAAGGTCGTCGCCGCAGAGCTCAGCCTCGACTGACGCGCCGCGGTCGGCGCAGGATGGGTAGGGCGCCGGGATACCGGGCCGGCCGTCCCTCGTACGCGAGGCCTGCGACCATGATGACCACAGCCAGCCATGCGACGACGACGACGGCCATGACCGTCGCCGGCGTCGGCAGCGTGACAAGTGCCAACGCGTACACCAGTACCGACAGGTGGAAGTTCAGCGCCTCACGGGCGTGGTGCGTCAGGAAGTCGTCGCGCCGGTGGGCGGCGACCCAGACGACGGCCGGTCCGACGATCCCGGCCGCGGTCGGGATCGAGAGGAAGAACCCGACGCAGGTCGAGAGGTGGACCATCATGGCCAGCGACCGCGACGCGGACCGCGGCACGGGCGCGTTCGGTGCGGCCGCGCTCATCAGCACCTCCGGGGCCGGGCCATCAGGCCACCCTAGCGACGTTCACCGGGCCGCGGCGACGGGAGGTGGACGGACATGACCGACCGCAGCGTGGTCGCCCTCGCCGGCGGCATCGGTGCCGCGCGGTTCCTGCGGGGCCTGGTGCGGGTCGTGCCCGCCGACGCCCTGACGGTGGTGGCCAACACCGGCGACGACCTGTACCTGCACGGCCTGCACATCAGCCCGGACCTCGACACGATCACCTACACCCTCGGCGGTGGGGTGCACCCTGTGCAAGGGTGGGGACGCGCCGACGAGCGCCGCATCGTGTCGACCGAGCTGGCGGAGCGATACCGGGAGCCCTCCTGGTTCACGCTCGGCGACCGAGACCTGGCGACGCACCTGCTACGCACCGGCATGCTCGCCGACGGCGCCACGCTGTCGCAGGCGACCGCTCGGATCGCCGCAGCCTGGAAGCTGCCGCTGCGGCTGCTACCGATGACCGACGACCACGTCGCCACGATGATCGAGACCGTCGACGGGCGGACCCTGCACTTCCAGGAGTGGTGGGTGGGCGAGCGCGCCAAGCTCGACGTCGCCGCCGTGCGCCTCGACGGCGCCGACCGTGCGCGTCCCGCCCCCGGAGTCCTCGACGCGATCGCCGACGCGGCGGTCGTCCTGCTGTGCCCGTCGAACCCCGTCGTGTCGATCGGCACGATCCTCGACGTCCCCGGCATCCGTGGGGCGTTGCGCGACCGGACCGTCGTCGGCGTCTCGCCGATCGTCGGCGGTCGCGTGGTCCGTGGTATGGCCGACCGGCTGCTGCCGGCGATCGGTGTGGACGTGTCGGCGCGAGGGGTCGCGGCGCTCTACGCCGACTTCCTCGATGGCTGGATCATCGACGAGGCCGACGCGGCGGACGCCGACACCATCGCCCGGACCGGTGTCGCCGTGCGGGTGACCGACACCATCATGCGCACGCCCGAGGTGTCGGCCGCCTTGGCCCGGACAGCGCTCGACCTGGCCGCCGCGACCGGGCGGCGATGACGGCGCCCGACAGTCCCACCGGTGGCCCCCTGCAGGTGCTGCCGGTCGCCGGCCTGCCCGACATCGCACGCGGCGATGACCTGGCGGCAATGATCGGCGACCACGCGGACCTCCGAGACGGTGATGTCGTGGTCGTGGCGTCGAAGATCGTGAGCAAGGCCGAGGGCGCGCTTGTGCATCCCCACCCCGGTGAGTCCCGCGCCGAGACACGGGTCAGGGCCGTTGCCACCCAGGCGGTGCGCGTCGTGGCCGACGCTCCATGGGTGACGATCGTCGAGACGGCCCACGGTTTCGTGTGCGCCAACGCCGGGGTCGACGCGTCGAACGTCAACGGCGACGACGTCGTGCTGCTGCCGGCCGACCCCGACGCCAGCGCCGCGCGCCTGCGTGACGGGCTCCGAGCCCGTCCCGGCGTGGACGTGGGTGTCATCGTCGCCGACACCTTCGGCCGGCCGTGGCGCATGGGCCAGACCGATGTGGCTCTCGGGGTCGCCGGGGTGCCCGCGCTGCGCTCCGAGATCGGCAGCCGCGACCGGTACGGGCGCGTGCTCGACATGACCGAGACGGCGATCGCCGACGAGCTGGCGGGGGCCGCGGACCTGGTCCGACGGAAGGGGGAGGGGATTCCTGTCGTGGTCGTCCGGGGGCTTGTGTTCGACCCTGACGAGGCCGCCAGCGGGCGGGACCTGCTCCGGCCGTCGGAGGACGATCTGTTCCGCCGTGGACGGGGCGGGCTGGCCACCGCGCTGGTCGACGAGCCCGCGCGCTTCGCCGCACCCGTCGACCGCCGGGACCTGTGGCGTGCGCAGGCGGGGGTCGAGGCGGTGTGCGGCGCGGCGGTGCGGCTTCGGACTGCGCGCCCCCGTGATCGCCGTCAGGGCACGGAGATCGTGGTCACCGCCGACACGGCCATCACGGCGGGTCTCGCAGCTGGCCTCCTGCTCGCCCTGCTGGTCGACCTGGGCTATGGTGCGGTACTTGTCGAGGTCGCCGACGCGCCGACGGTCTGGGCGGGACGGCCGGATGCCGGGACCCGACAACTGAACTGACGTCCATGCAGAGGCGGACCGACATGTGCGGAATCATCGGCTACACCGGCGCCTCGTCGGTCGTCGACATCCTGATCGGGGGTCTGGCGACCCTGGAGTACCGCGGATACGACTCGGCGGGCATCGCGGTCGTGACCGGCAACGGCGACCCGCGGGTGCGGGTCGTCAAGCGGGCCGGGAAGCTCTCGAACCTACGGGAGATCCTGGACGGCACGTGGCTCGACGGGACGACGGGCATCGGACACACGCGCTGGGCTACCCACGGTGAGCCCAACGACCGCAACGCCCACCCCCACCACGACGCCGACGGCGACCTGGCGATCATTCACAACGGCATCTTCGAGAACTTCGCCGACCTCAAAGCCGAGCTGGCCGTGGCCGGCCACGAGTTCGTCTCCGACACCGACAGCGAGGTCATCGCGCATCTGATCGGCGCGAACTACGAGGGGGCCGACGGCGGTCCGGAGTCGCTGAACGCCGCGGTCCGGGCGGCGCTGCGGCGGGTCGAGGGCGCCTTTGCCATCGCGGTGGTCGACCGCCGGGCGCCCGAGACGATCGTGGCGTCGCGGCGCGAGGCGCCGCTGGTGCTCGGGCACCTCGACGGCGCGAGCCTGCTGTCGTCGGACGTCGCGGGCCTGATCCGCCACACGCGCGACGTCGAGGCACTGCTCGACGACCAGGTCGCCACGCTGACGCCCGACGGCATCACCGTCACCGACCTCGACGGCAACTCGACCACGGGCCATCGGTACACGGTCGACTGGGACATCGACGTCGCCGAGAAGCAGGGCTACGCGCATTTCATGCTCAAGGAGATCCACGAGCAGCCGGGCGCCCTGCACGAGACCCTGCTCGGGCGGACCCGCGACGGGCGCATCGTCCTCGACGAGCAGCGCCTCGACGACGACGAGCTCCGCCACCTCGACAAGGTCTACGTCGTGGCCTGCGGCACCAGCTACCACGCCGGCATGGTCGCCAAGTACGCGCTGGAGCACTGGTCCCGGGTCCCGGTCGAGGTCGAGATCGCCAGCGAGTTCCGTTACCGCGATCCCATCCTGTCCCCGCACACGCTGGTGGTCGCCATCAGCCAGTCAGGTGAGACAGCTGACACGTTGGCCGCCGCCGCGCACGCGCGGGCGCAGCGGGCGAAGGTCGTCGCCATCAGCAACGTCGTCGGCAGCTCGTTGGCACGCGAGGCCGATGCCGTGCTCTACACGCGGGCGGGGCCCGAGATCGCCGTCGCGTCGACCAAGGCGTTCACGACGCAGATCCTCGCGCTGGAGCTGCTGGCCCTGTTCCTGGCGCAGCTGCGGCGCGCGATGTTCCCCGACGAGTGTCGCGACCAGCTCGGGCGCATGGAGGCGCTGCCGGACCTGATGGAGCAGGTCTTCCAGCAGGAGGCGGCGCTGAGGGAGCTCGCGGCGAACATCGCCGGCGCCAGCTACGTGATGTTCATCGGCCGCCAGGTCGGGCTGCCGATCGCCCTCGAGGGAGCGCTGAAGCTCAAGGAGATCAGCTACCTGCACGCCGAGGGCTTCCCCGCAGGCGAGATGAAGCACGGACCGATCGCCCTGATCGAGCATGGCGGTCCCGTCGTGGCGCTGGCGACCGCCGGCCACGTGCGCGGCAAGATCGTGTCGAACATCCAGGAGGTCAAGGCGCGCGGCGCGATGGTCATCGCGATCGCCACCGAAGGCGACACCGAGATCAAGGAGCACGCCGACCATGTGATCTACGTGCCCGAGGTTCACGAGCTGCTCTACCCGATGCTGACGGTGGTGCCATTGCAGCTGCTGTCCTACTTCATCGCGACCGAACTCGGCCGCGATGTCGACCAGCCGCGCAACCTGGCCAAGACCGTCACGGTCGAGTAGCCGCCGGGCCGTGGCCGTCGTCGGCGTCGGCGTCGACGCGATCGAAATCGCCAGGGTCGAGCGTGCCCTGGCGCGCACGCCGTCGCTCGTCGATCGGCTGTTCACCGAGGCCGAGCAGGCCCACTGCACGCTGCGTGACGGGCGAGGCCGGGCCGCGCGCTTCGCCGGGCGCTTCGCTGCCAAGGAGGCCGTCGCGAAGGCGCTGGGCACCGGCGTCGTGGGCTTCGGCTTCCGCGACATCGAGATCGTCAGCGACGGCGAAGGGGCGCCGCGTGTCGTGCTCGCCGCCGCGGCGACCGTGGTCGCGTCGCGCATGGGGATCGCCCGCGTCCACGTGTCGCTGTCGCTAACCACAACTGTCGCGGTCGCCTCCGCGGTGGCCGAGTCCTGACCGCCGCGTGGCCGTCGGTGCCGGCTGCCCGGTGCTCGGTGCCACGCAACCCGGGCGTGGCACGCCCAGGGTGTCGCCCATCCCGCTCATGATCGTCGGAACGATCTCGCTCAGCGGGATGCCGGCGACGAGCGCGACGATGAAGCTTACGACGAGCAACGCAACGAACGCCTGCAACTTCAGCTACATGACGAGCACGAGCAACAGCGCCACTCCACCCGCGGCGATCAACAGCAGCGCGGCAACCGACATCAGGTCTCCTGTTCGTCGGCTCCTGTGAGCGCGGCATCGCCCAGGAGCGGTTCGAGATGCTCGGTGAGGTTGGCGTACCGCCCCGCTACGCGGTCGTACCGCCCGACGGCGGCGGTCTCGGGAGCGACCGCGCGCGCGATCGCCAGCTGGTCGCAGGCGACGTCCAGGTCGTCGATCATGTCGACGCCGTCCATGGCCAGCAGCGCCGCGCCCCACGCCACGGCCTCATTGACGTCTGGCACCTCCAACTCGGCGTCAAGCACGTCGGCGACGATCTGCAGCCACAGGTCGGACGCCACGAACCCGCCGGTCACGCGCAGTCGGTGCAGCTCGGCACCCGCATCGCGCAGCGCGTCGGCGACCAGCCGTAGCTGCAGTGCGACGCCCTCGAGCGCGGCTCTCACCACGTGCCCACGCTCGTGCTCGACGCGCAGACCGAACAGGACGCCACCGTGCAGCGGCGTCCATCGCGGCGCCCGCTCGCCGGTGAGGTAGGGCAGCATGACAAGACCCCCGCTGCCGGGCGCGATCCGGCCTGCCTCCGCGACCATCGCGTCGTAGTCGTCGCCGCCGAACAGGTTGTGGGCCCACTGCAGGACCAGTCCACCGTTGCTGATCGCGCCGCCGAGCACCCAGCGTCGTCCGGTGAGCGCGTAGCAGAACGTGCGCATGTCCGGATCGGTGCGGGGTTGGGGCACGGTGACGCGGATGGCGCCGCTGGTGCCGATGGTCAGCGCCGCCACCGTAGGATCGAGCGCGCCGACGCCGAGGTTCGCGAGCACGCCGTCGCTGGCTCCGATGACCACCGGTGTCTGGGGGTCGAGTCCGAGCTGCTCCGCGGCGCCCGGGGTCAGGTGCTCGAGGACGGTCGACGTCGGTACCGGCTGTCCCAGCTGCCCGGCGTCGACATGGGCCAGGGCGAGCGCCTCGGGGTGCCAGTCGAGCGTCTCGATGCCGAACAGGCCGGTGGCCGACGCGACGGCGTGGTCGACGACGTCGCTGTCGCACAGCCGCCGCAGGAGGTGCTCCTTGATCGACACCCAGCGGCGGACCCGCCGGCACAGATCCGGTCGCTCCTCGTGAAACCACAGCAGCTTGGCCAGTGGGGCCATCGGGTGCAGCGGTGTGCCGGTCGCGTGGTACAGCGCGAATCCCGTGTCACGGCGGATCCGCTGCGCCTGCGGCCAGGCGCGGCTGTCGGCGAACGTCAACATCGGCGTCAGCGCGTGGTCGTCACCGTCGAGCCCGATCAGGCTGTGCATCACGGTGCCCAGCCCGATGGCCGCGACAGCGCGGTGACCCGCGGACGCCACGACGTCGGCGATGGCGGTGAGCACGGCGTCCACCACCTGGTCCGGATCCTGCTCGGACCAGCCTGGACGCGGACTGTGCAGGGGATAGCCGCGGTCGGCCGATGCCACGACCGTGCCGTCGGCGCGGTGCGCGACCGCCTTGACGGAGGTCGTGCCCACGTCCACACCGATCACGACGCCGTCGGACATCAACCCCCCTGATCGGCACCGCTGTACCCGCTGGTCGCGCCCGGCGAAACGCCGGCAGCAGCCGCACCACCGAGCGCGCTGCGACCGGCGACCTGGGCCACCGTGCGGCGGTTGCCACGCCTCGTCGTGGCGCTCCGATGTGTCCGCCGTCAGCCGTCGGCCGGGTCACCGACGTGGGTACCGCCCTCGCGGACCGTTACGCCGTGCAGGTGGCAGGCGACCTGGCGTCCCTCGACGGTCTGGATCGCCGGTTCCGGTCCCGGCCCGAACGCCAACGACACGCCGCCACCGTCGGTCGTGACGTCGGTGACCGCCGAGAAGACCGCGGTCGGCAGTTGCGGACCGTGCTCGCGGAGCCAGGACGCCAGCCCGTCGGGGTCGGCGGACGGGAAGCGGACTTCGTCGCGGGCGACCCGCACGTTGTCCAGGTCGCCGCCGACCATGGCGAGCTCGCGCTCGAAGGTGTCCTCGTCGACCCTTGTCCAGCGGTCCTCGAGCGCGTCGACCAGGTCGCGACCCTCCCAGCCGCACGACGCGAACGCCTCGGGACACCGGGGGTGGAAGCGGCACCCCGCCGGCGGCGCCACCGCATTGGGGATCTCGCCGCGTGGCAGGCGCTTGTCACGGCCCCGCCGCGACGGGTCGGGCAGTGGCACGGCGTTCAGCAGCGACTGGGTGTAGGGATGCTGCGGAGCGTCGTACACCTGTGCGGTGTCGCCCCACTCGACCATCTGGCCCAGGTACAGGATGCCGATCCGGTCGCACAGGAACCGGCCGCTGGCGAGGTCGTGGGTGATGTAGAGGTAGGTCAGGCCGAGCTGCTCCTTGAGGTCGAGCATCAGCTCCAGGACCATGGCGCGGACGCTCATGTCCAGCGACGCCACGGGCTCGTCGGCGACGACGAGCTCGGGCTCGGTGATCAGCGCGCGTGCGATGACGCACCGCTGCTTCTGGCCGCCGGACAGGTCGTCGGGGTAGACGTCGAGGAAGTGCACGGCGGGTGCGAGGCCGCATCGCTCGAGCATCTCGACGACCTTCGCGCGGGCCTGCCTGCGGTTCGACGCCAGGCCGTGGATTCGCAGTGGGTGACCGACGCCCTGGACGATCGTCATGGCCGGGTTCAACGCCGACGCGGGATCCTGAAAGATCATGCCCAGGTGGCGGCGCAGCGGCCGGAACTGCTTCTCCGACAGCTGCGCGAGGTCCTGGTCCTTCCACCGGATGTGGCCCGACGTCGCCTTGACCAGTCCGAGGATGGTGCGGCCCAACGTGGTCTTGCCCGACCCCGACTCGCCGACCAGGCCGAAGATCTCGCCGCTGCGGATGTCGAACGACACGTCGTCGACGGCGCGGACGAGGGCCCGCTCACCCGACGACAGCATCCCGCCCCCGACGTCGAAGTACGTGCACAGGTGGTCGACGTCGAGCACCACGTCGCGCTGGCCGGGCGCACGGGGACCCGTCTCGGCCGGCGCGGTCATGACTGTGACCGACCGTTACCGCTGCATGAGGTCATGTGCGCGCCGCCTCGCGTGGATACGCGGTGGCATGCAGCAGGCACGCCGCCGACCACTCGTCGCCGACGGTGCCGAGGACCGGGTCGACGTCGTCGCAGTCGTCGAAGCGCTTTGGGCAGCGGGGTGCGTACCGGCATCCGCTGGGCGGGTCCACCAGATCGGGAGGCGCGCCGTCGATGCTCGACAGCACGGTCGTGTCGACGCTGATCACCGACTCGAGCAGGCCCTGCGTGTAGGGGTGCTGCGGATCGTTGAACACCTGCTCGACCGGACCGATCTCGACGATGCGACCGGCGTACATCACCGCGACCCTGTCGCAGGTCTCCGCGACGATGCCGAGGTTGTGGGTGATCAGCAGCAGGCCGACGCGCTCCTCGTAGCGCAGCCGCTCGAGGAGGTCGAGGATCTGCGCCTCGACGATGACGTCGAGCGACGTGGTGGGCTCGTCCGCGATGATGACCGACGGTTCGAGGACCAGCGCCAGCGCGATCATGATGCGCTGGCGCATGCCGCCGGAGAACTCGTGCGGGTAGTCGTTGATCCGTGTCGGCGGGATGCCCATCTGTCGCAGCGCGGTGCGCCCCTTCTGGAGCGCCTCGTCCCGGCTGACGTCCGACTGGTGCGCCCGCACCGTCTCGACGAAGTGCGACGAGATGCGCATGAGGGGGTTCAGCCGGCTCATCGGCTCCTGGAAGACGAGTGCGAGCTCCTCGGAGCGGACGCTCCGCAGCGTCCGCTGGTCGAGCCCGACCAGCTCACGCCCGTTGAGCTCGACGCTTCCTCCGACGGCGGCGCCGGGAGGGAGCAGTTGCATGAGCCCACGGCCCAGCGTCGACTTGCCGCAGCCCGACTCGCCGACGAGGCCGAGGCTCTCGCCGGGCGCCAGTTCGAAGCTCACGCCGTCGACCGCGCCCAGCGATCCCCGTGCCGTCCCGTACGCCACTCGCAGGTCGCGCACCTTCAACGCCGGCGCCGTCATGACGACCACCCGAGCACCGGGCACACGCCGTGGACAGAACCGTTGCCCCGAGCAGCACTCACGGGGTGTCCTTGGTCTCGACCGAGCCCTGGAAGGCCTGGGTGCGCAGGAGGGGGTTGATGATGTCGTTGAGGCCCTCGCCGACCAGGGTCAGCCCGACGACCAGCGTGGTGATCGCGACGCCGGGGAACAGGGCCGTCCACCAGAAGCCGCTCACGACGTCGCTGATGGCGCGGGACACGTCCAGGCCCCATTCGGCAGCGGGGTAGTCGATGCCCAGGCCGAGGAAGCCGAGTGCGGCGAGCGTGAGCACGCCGTCGGCGGCGTTGAGCGTGAAGATGACCGGCACGCTCTGGACGACGTTGAAGAACACGTAGCGGGTGACGACCGTCGTCGGCGACGCCCCGAGCGAGCGTGCGGCCTCGACGAACGTCTCCTCCTT
>DATHVN010000223.1 GCA_035461305.1 Euzebyales bacterium
GGTCAGGACGTTGGAGCTGCGGCCCGGGTTCCTCCAGATATTCCGCGGCCGCTCTCGCTGCATCAGGTGTCCCGTGTGGTGGCCGGATCCGGCCCCGGCACGCCGCGATCTTCGCCTACACCGAGGACGACCGCGTGATCGGCCGGCTGGAGCGCGCACGCAGCTGTTCGACCGTGCCCTCGACATCCACACCGACGCAGAGCGGTCCCGGGTCCGCCACGACGACCTGATGGACTGATCCGGCCGGACGGGTGCCGGTGCGGCCCGCCGGCGGGTGCCGGCGCCCGGGACCGAAGCTGTTGCGCGGACATGGCGCCCACTACAGTCCGTGCCGGCCGCACGATCACAGGTCCGGACGGAGATGGCGATGGCCGACAGGATCAGGCGCAGCGTCGAGCAGACGGCGGACGCGGTCGCGACGGCGGCCGGACCACTGCACCACCTGGCGCTCGGACCGGGTCCGGCTCTGACCGCCGAGTGGGTAGCGGCCGGCCTGGAGCTGCCCGATCTCCGGGCGATGCGGCGGTACCGCCTCGACCGGATCCTCGCCCAGCTGCATCGCCTGGACTACGCCGGGATCATCGTGATGGACCCGATGAACATCCGCTACGCCACCGACACGACGAACATGCAGGTGTGGGTGATGCACAACGGCGCCCGCTACGCCTGGGTCGGGGCCGACGGCCACACGGTGCTGTGGGAGTTCGCCAACTGCGAGTTCTTCGCGGGCCACAACGACCTGATCGACGAGGTCCGCCCGGCGATCTCGGCGACCTACTTCCAGGCGGGCCCACGGTACGAGGAGCAGGCGCGGCGGTGGGCGTCGGAGCTGCTCGACGTCATGGGGCACCGGCCCGGAGCGACGACGCGGATCGCGGTCGACCAGTGCCACCTGCACGCGCACGAGGCGTTGACCGGGGCCGGCGTCGTGGTCGGCAACGGCCAGGAGGTGATGGAGCACGCCCGGATGATCAAGAGCGCCGACGAGATCGACGCGATGCGCTGTGCCGTGCACGCGTGCGAGACCACCATGGCCGAGCTGCGGTCGGTGCTGCGGCCGGAGATGACAGAGCGGGAGGTCTGGGCCGAGCTGCATGCCGGCAACATCAGACGGGCGGGGGAGTGGATCGAGACCCAGATCCTGTCGTCGGGACCGCGCACCAATCCCTGGATGCAGGAGGCGAGCAGCCGCGTCATCGAGCCGGGCGATCTCGTGGCCTACGACACCGACCTCGTCGGCGCGTACGGGATGATGGTCGACATCTCACGTACCTGGAGGTGCGGCGGAGGACCACCTTCGGCGGCGCAGCGCCACGTCCACGCGTTGGCGCTCGAACAGGTGCTGCGCAACGTCGAGCTGCTGACCCCGGGCCGGACGTTCCGCGAGCTGACGTTCGACGCCTGGACCCCGCCGGTCGACGCGTACCGCCACTACAGCGTGCTGTTCCACGGCGTCGGGCAGTGCGACGAGTACCCCGAGATCTACTTTCCGCACGACTGGGACGCGTGGGGGACCGACGGCGTCGTCGAGCCGGGCATGGTGTTCACCGTCGAGGCCTATGTCGGCCCCCGTTCGGGCGGCGAGGGTGTCAAGCTCGAGAACCAGGTGCTGATCACCGAGCACGGCCCCGAGCTGCTGACCAGCTTCCCCCTCGCGCTGTCCGATTGATCCTGCGTCGGCCTCGACGCCGTGGGGCGTGGTCCCACGGACGACTGGCGGACCGGCTCCGCCGAACGGAGGCCTTTCCGCCGTCCCGAGGATGCGTTACGGTGCCGACCTGACCGTCTCCCTCGCGCTGGAGGTCCGTTCGACGATGGCAGTCATCGCGCGCAAGGTGGTGCTCGAGAACGTCCAGGACGCGTCGGGCATGGACCAGCTCATCACCGACGGCGTCTTCACCGCCGACCAGGTGATCGCCGTGATCGGCAAGACCGAGGGCAACGGCGGCGTCAACGACTTCACGCGGATCCTGGCCGACCAGGCGTTCCGCGGCGTGCTCATGGAGCACGGCACCCGTCCACTCGGCGACGTCCGGCAGATCCCGATGGTCTGGTCCGGTGGGTGCGACGGCGTGATAACGCCGCACGCCACCGTGTTCGCGCGCAACGACCAGGCCGGGCCCGACGACGAGGCGCGGCTGGCCGTTGGCATCGCGATGAGCGATGTGATCCTGCCGGAGGACATCGGACGCCGCGCGATGGTCTCCAAGGTGGCCGACGGCGTGCGCAAGGCGATGGAGATCGCGGGCATCACGGACCCGTCGGACGTCCACTACGTCCAGACCAAGACGCCGCTGCTGACGACGGAGACGATCAACGAGGCCAGGTCGCGCGGTGCGACCGTGTTCAGCGAGGACATCCACCAGTCCATGGACATGTCCAACGGCACCACGGGGCTGGGGATCGCCGTCGGGCTCGGCGAGATCGAGATGCCCCGTGCCGACGCGATCGGTCGCGACCTCGAGCTGTACTCGTCGGTCGCGTCGTGCTCTTCGGGCGTCGAGCTCGACCGCGCTCAGATCGTGCTCGTCGGCAACGCTCCCGGCGCCGGCGGGGACCTGCGGATCGGGCACAGCGTGATGGACGACGCGCTGGACGTCGACGGCATCTACGACGCGATCCGCTCCGCCGGCCTGGATCTGCCCGAGCGCCCGCACCCGTCGGACCTGGGCGACCGGCTGGTCAACGTGTTCCTCAAGTGCGAGGCCGATCCCACCGCGAAGCTGCATGGGCGGCGCCAGATCATGCTGGACGACTCCGACGTCCACTGGCACCGGCACGCCAAGGGCGCCGTGGGCGGGGTGACGGCTGCCGCGGTGGGCGACCCCGCCGTGTTCGTCTCGGTCGGTGCGCAGCACCAGGGGCCGCCGGGGGGCGGGCCCGTGGCTGCGATCGTCCACGTCGCCTAGACGCGCGTGGCACGGCGGGTGACGACCAGACCGACGCCCGCGACGCCTGCCCCGATCGCACGCGTCGCTCCGCGCGGACCTGCGGCGGTGCGACGATGACGATCCACGACCTGGTCGTCAGGGACGCGCGGCTGCGTCGCGGCGCCACACAGCCGCTGGCCGGCGATGTGCGGTCGATCGGGATCGCAGGCGGCCACATCGCCACGATCGCCGAGGCGCGGCTGGACGGCAAGGAGGTCATCGACGCCGGCGGGTCCCTGGTCACGCCATCGTTCGTCGACGCCCACCTGCACCTCGACAAGGTCCACACCTGGGACCTCACCGGCGGGCACGCACGACTCGCCTACGCCGGCGGCGACATGGGGGCGGCCGCCACGGCGATCGAGCTGGCGTCGCAGGTCAAGGACGACTACGACGAGGTTACGATCTCGGGCCGGGCGCGCGGCGTGCTGCGGGACGGCCTTGCACACGGGGTCACGCACGTCCGCGCGTTCGCCGACACCGATACGCGCGCCGGGCTGCGTGGCGTGCGTCCGCTCCTCGCGCTGCGCGACGACCTGCGTGGTGTGATCGACCTCGACGTCGTGGCGTTCCCGCAGGACGGGATCGTCCGGGACCCGGGCGCGATCGACGTGGTCGACGAGGCGCTGCGGCTCGGTGCCGACACCGTCGGTGGCATCCCGTGGATCGAGGACACCGAGCGCGACGCGCAGGCACACATCGACCAGATCTTCAACCTCGCACAGCGGCACGGCCGCGCCATCGCCATGCTGACCGACGACGCTGGTGATCCGGACCTGCGGACGACGGCGATGCTGGCGTCGACCGCACTCGACCGCGGGTGGGAGGGCCGGGTCACGGCCTGCCACGCACGCGCGATCGGCCTGCATCCGCGGCCGCGGGTCGAGCGCCTGATCCGACTCGCGCGCCGGGCCGGCATGGCGTTCGTCACCAACCCCCACACCGCCCCACTCGCGCTGCCGGTCGCGCTGCTCCTCGACGCCGGCCTGCCGGTCGCGTTGGGGCAGGACGACGTCGCCGATGCCTACTACCCGTTCGGTCAGCACAACCTGCTCGAGGTCGGGCTGCTCGCGGCACACGCGCTCGACATGACGTCGCCGGCGGACATGGAGCGCGTGCTCGACATGATCACGCTGCACCCGCGCACCGCTCTGGGTCTGGACGCGGACGCGCTGGCGGTCGGTGCGGCGGCCGATCTGGTCGTGCTCGACGGCAGCGACGCGCGTCAGGTGTTGGCGCGTCACAGCGCACCCCACCATGTGGTCCGCGCCGGGCGGCCCGTCGCCGCGACCGTCACGACCAGCGATGTCGATGTCCCGGAGCCGACCCGAGTGGCGACCACCGGCCGCCGCCCCGGCTGATCAGCACGCGAAGGAGGAAGGCAAATGGCAACGATGCCCGCCGGACGGATGGACCTCACCTACGGACTGGACGACGTGCCCCGTCCGTTCCCCAAAGCACTCGGCCTCGGCCTGCAGCACGTCCTGACCATGTTCGGTGCCACGATCGCCGTCCCGTTGCTGCTGGGTCCGGCGATGGGCATGGACACGATCCAGATCGCGATCCTGATCAGTTCGGTGTTCATCGCATCGGGCATCGCCACGATCCTGCAGGTGACGATCGGGTCGCGGCTGCCGATCGTCCAAGGCGTGTCGTTCGCGTTCCTGGGGCCCTTCTTCGCGATCATCGGTGCACGGGAGGGCATCGCTGCCATGCCCTACATCGGCGGTGCGATCCTTGCGGGCGCCGTCGTGGAGGCCATCGTCGGGTACAGCGGCCTGTTCGGCCTGATCCGGCGGTTCATCAGCCCGATCGTCATCGGGCCCGTCATCGCGCTCATCGGCCTGTCGCTGTACAACGCCGCGACCCTGCAGGTCAACACCATCACCGGCGACGACGGGTCGGTGGTCGCGGCCGGCAACTGGTGGATCGCTCTGCTGACCGTGTCGTTCATCCTCCTGTTCGCCCTGATCCTGTCCCGGCGGTCTCGACTGATCTCGGTGTTCCCGATCCTGCTGGCCGTCGTGTGCACCTACATCGTCGCGCTGGTCCTCAGCGAGGCCGGCCTGATCACGGAGGGCAACCGGGCGTACGTGAGCCTGGCGACGATCGGCGACAGCTTCGGGACCGCACCGTGGGTGCGCAGCGTGGTCGGCGAGCTGTCGCTGCTGTTCCCATGGGGGGCGCCCGCGTTCGACGTCGGGTTCTTCATCGCTGTCCTGGCGGCCTACCTCGCCTCGATGATCGAGTCGTTCGGCGACTACCACGCCGTCGCACGTGTGTCCGGTCTCGGCGAGCCGACCGCGGAGCAGATCAACCGGGGCATCGGAAGTGAGGGCCTCGGGTGCTTCGTGACCGGCCTGCTCGGCGGTTTCGCGTCGACCTCGTACACGGAGAACATCGGGCTGATCGGGTTGACGAAGGTCGCCAGCCGCTACGTCGTGCTGATCGGTGCCGGCGCGCTGATCGTGCTGGGCTTCATCACGAAGTTCGGCGCGATCATCGCGACCATCCCGACGCCGGTGGTCGGCGGCGTCTACCTGGCGCTGTTCGGCCTGATCGCGGCCGTGGGCCTGACCAACCTGCAGCGCGCGGACATGACCTCCCAGCGCAACCTGCTGATCGCGGGGTTCATCCTGTTCATGGGCCTGGTGGTGCCCGACTACGTGAGCCAGCTGCCCGACGACTGGACGTTCCTGGGGCAGGAGTGGACGACGAACCTGGCGCGCAGCATCTTCGGCAGCGGCATCGCCGTCGCCGCCATCCTCGGGCTCTTCCTGGACAACGTGATCCCAGGGACGGATGCCGAGCGCGGGATCACCGGCGGCGGCCCGCTGCTCGACCCCGAGGGCCCGCCGCCCGGGGAGGCCGTGTGACACCCGTGACAGCGCTGCGCAGCGAGGCGGCACGGTGAGCCCGGCACCGGTCGCGGGGCGACGACGGACGGTCGTTGCCCTCGGCGGCAACGCCATCGCGCCCGCGGGCACCGGTGGCACCGCCGAGGAGCAGACGCGCAACATCCGCCGGGCGATGACGCTGATCGCCGAGCTGATCGTCGACGGTCGCGAGATCGTGATCACCCACGGCAACGGCCCGCAGGTCGGCAACCTGCTGCTCAAGAACGAGCTCGCCAGGGACGTGGTGCCTGCGATGCCGCTCGACTGGTGCGTCGCCCAGACGCAGGCGACGATCGGCTACCAGATGATCACGGCGCTCGAGCACGCCCTCGAGGCGCACGGCGACCTGTCGACGGTCGTGCCCGTGATCTCGCGCGTCGAGGTTTCCGCCGACGACCCTGCCTGGTCGGACCCGTCGAAGCCGATCGGCCCGTACATCACCGACCCCGCCGACGTCGAGCGGCGCCGCACCGAAGCAGGGCAGCGCTTCGCGGACATGGGCGACCGCGGCTGGCGCCGGGTCGTGCCGTCACCGCAGCCACTGCGGCTGCTCGAGTCGATGACCATCAACCTGCTGCTCGACGCCGGCGCGGTCGTCGTCGCCAACGGCGGCGGTGGCATCCCCATGGTGCGCACCGATGACAACCTCCTGGTCGGTGTCGAAGCCGTGATCGACAAGGACCTGGCCGGCGCGCTGCTCGCCCGCGAGCTGGGCGCGACCGGGTTCGTCATCCTCACCGACGTCGCCGGCGTCGCCATCGACTTCGGGACGCCGCGCCAGCGCTGGCTGTCGAAGGTGACGGCGGGCGACCTGCACAACCTCGCCGCCGAGGGGCAGTTCGGGCGCGGCTCGATGGGACCGAAGGTCGCGGCAGCGCTCGCGTTCGTGGAGCACGCGCGCATGCCCGCTGCGATCGGTGCGCTCGATGACGTGCTCGCGGTCGTGCGCGGCGAGGCCGGCACGCTGATCATGCCCGACGACGCCGCGACGGTGCGCACGTCGTGACGGCGGCGACCGACCAGGCACGGCGCCCAGCGGCTGCGCCGCCCGGCCAGGGCGCCGCGGCGAGCCACTGGCTGCGGCCGCTGGTGATCGGTCCTGGGCAGCCGGTCCGCGTCGTCGGCGTCAGCGGCCCAGCCTGCTACCTCGCGGTGGACGGCGGCACCGTGGTCGCGCTCGAGGCAGCAGGCGCGGGCGCGGGACTACCGAACGCGTTGTCGCTCGATGCCGGCCGGCCCGGCGTCGACGACCTGGTGACCGGCGCCCGCGGGCAGCTCGGCGGCGGCGCCCTGCGCGTCCATGATCGCGTCGTCACCGTACGGCGCTGGTGGGATCCCCGACCGCGGACCCCACCGGTTGAGCCGTCACGGCTGCGATGGCGACGAGCCGAGCTGCCGCTCGCGTCGCCGGCGCTCGCGGGGCACGGGTTGGCCGGACCGGTCGACGAGCTCCGTGCCGCCGCGCGTCGGGTCGACGCGCGCACCGTCGCGTCGCTCGTCGATGAGCTGGTCGGCCGGGGACCGGGCTCGACCCCGGCCGGCGACGACGTGCTGGCCGGCATGCTGGCCACCCTGCGCGTGCTCGGTGGCGCGCATGCCGGTGCGATCCGCGTCGCCGACGCGCTGGGAGGCGCGGTGCGCGCGGCCGCCCCCCGCACCAGCGCGCTGTCCGCGACGTTGCTGCGCTGCGCCGACGTCGGCGCCGTCGTCGATGCGGCGCGGAGGGTCCTGGAGGCGCTTCCCGGCGACTCGCTGCTGGCGGGACCGGTCGCGCGGCTCGTTCGGCTCGGGCACACCTCCGGGCATGATCTGCTGATCGGGATCGGCATCGCCGTCGACCTGTTGACCATCGGAAGGGACCGGACGTGACCTCAAGGAGCGTCAGCGGCAGGTCACACGACCAGCCCTCGAACAGCCCCGGTGACGGATCACATGACCGGCCTCCCGGCGGCGACGGCGGTGGGACACGTGACAGGACCTCGGGCAACGGCAGCGGTGCGCCGCAGGGTCGCACCCACGTCGAGGTCCGGCGCGGCACCTACCACGACTCGGTGACACTGCTGCAGGTGTCGCGGGACGTCACTGCGCTCGAGGGCGTGGACGACGCGGTCGTCGCGATGGGGACCGAGCTGAACCTCGGCATCATCGGCGACCTGGGGTTCGACCGCGACGCGTTCGGTGACGCGGGACCCAACGAACTGATCGTCGCGGTCCGCGCCACCGACGACAGCGTCGTTGCGGCAGCGGTGTCCGCGATCGACGGTGCGCTCGCCTCCGCCGGTAGGTCGTCGGGTGGGGGAGGAGACGTCACCGCACCGCCACCGCGCACGATCGGTACCGCCGCTCGGTCCGTCGACGCCGATCTCGCCCTGATCTCCGTGCCCGGGGAGCACGCCTTCGTCGAAGCGATGGACGCGCTGCGGGCGGGGCTGCACGTCATGGTGTTCAGCGACAACGTGCCGGCCGAGCAGGAGGTCGCACTGAAGGCGGAGGGACGGCGGCGGGGCCTGCTGGTGATGGGTCCCGACTGCGGGACCGCGATCGTCGGCGGCGTCGGCCTCGGCTTCGCCAACGTCGTGCGGCCCGGTCCCGTCGGCATCGTCGCGGCCTCCGGTACCGGCGCTCAGCAGCTGTGCTGCCTGCTCGACGACGCCGACATCGGCGTGCGCCACGTGCTGGGCGTGGGTGGGCGCGACCTGTCGGCTCGGGTCGGTGCCGCGTCGACGCTCCGGGCGCTCGCGGCACTCGACGCCGACCCCGGCACCGAGCTCGTCGTCGTGGTGTCCAAGCCACCGGACCCGACCGTCGCCGCGACGGTGCGTGACGCCGCCGCCGCATGCACCACGCCGATCGTGCTGGGGTTCGTCGGCATGGGCGAGCGGGATCTGACCGCGGTGGCCGAGGAGACCGCGGAGCGCCTCGGCCGGCCGATCGCCCACCATCCCCGATGGGGACGTGACCAGGTTCCCGGCCCGGTGGACGCCGTGCTCCGCGGTCTGTTCAGCGGCGGCACCCTGTGCGACGAGGCCATGGCGATCGCCGCCGCGGCGCTGGGCACGGTCCGCTCGAACATCCCGCTCGAACCCGGCTGGGAGCTCGACGACAGCGACGACGGGCACGTAATGATCGACTTCGGCGAGGACGAGATGACCCGGGGACGGCCGCATCCGATGATCGACCACAGCCTGCGCATCGCCGCGCTCGAGCGGGAGGCACGACGCGACGGCGCCGTCGTGCTGCTCGACGTCGTGCTCGGCCACGGCGCCGACGCCGACCCCGCCGCGGCGCTCGCGCCGGCGATCGCCGACGCGCGGCGGTCGGCCGCCGACCGCGGCGATCGTCTGGCCGTGGTGGTGTCGCTGTGCGGGACGCGTGACGATCCCCAGCAACGTGACCGCCAGGCCGTCGCGCTCGCCGACGCCGGCGCGACCGTCTACCTGTCCAACGCGCGGGCGGCCCGCGAGGCCGTCCGCCTGATCACCGGAGCGTCCGCATGAGTGGCCCGGGCACCGGCTCTGACGCGCCGCTGCGCTCGCTGCTGTCCGACGAGCCGCGCGTGGTGACGGCAGGTGTCAGCCTGTTCGCCGACGCGCTGGCGTCGCAGGGGATCGCACCGGTGCGCACCGACTGGCGGCCGCCTGTCGGCGGGGGTGCGGCACTCGCCCGCATCGCCGCGGACGACCGGGTCGTCGACGCCAACGAGGCGGCGGTCACGCGGCTGCAGTCCGCGCGGCCGCACCTGGTCGACCTCCAGCCTGCGCGGGAGGCGATCGCCGGCTTCGACGACGGCATGCTGCTGCACGCCGGTCCGCCGATCGCGTGGGCCGACGCGTCCGGTCCGCTGCGTGGCGCGATCATCGGTGCGCTGTTGTACGAGGGCTGGGCCGACGACCCCGACGCAGCCGCCGCGATGGCCGGGCGTGGCGACATCGATCTCGCGCCGTGCCACGAGCACGGCGCGGTCGGGCCCATGGCGGGTGTGGTGAGCCCGTCGATGCCGATGTACGTGCTGCACGACGAGGAGCACGGCACGACAGCCCACTGCACGCAGAACGAGGGCCTGGGCAAGGTGCTGCGGTACGGTGCCTTCGGGACGGAGGTCGTCGATCGCCTGCACTGGATGGAACGTACGCTCGCACCGCTGACCGGGGCGGCGCTGCGTGCGCACGGACCGGTGGACGTGAGGTCGCTGATCGTCCAGGCGCTGCAGATGGGTGACGAGGGCCACAACCGCAACCGCGCCGGCTCGTCGCTGTTCCTGCGCGAGATCGCCGGTGACCTCGTCGAGGTCGACGCCGCGGCCTCGGACATCGCCGCCGTGCTGCGCTTCATCAACGGCAACGACCACTTCTTCCTCAACCTGGTGATGCCAGCCGCGAAGACCGCCGCCGATGCCGCCCGCGACATCCCCGGCTCGACGATGGTCATCGCGATGGCCCGCAACGGCACGGAGTTCGGGATCCAGTGCTCGGGGACCGGCGGGCAGTGGTTCACGGCAGCGGCCGGTGTGCCGGACGGACTGTTCCTGTCGGGGTACGGACCCGAGGATGCCAACCCCGACATCGGCGACTCGACGATCACCGAGACGGCCGGCATCGGCGGGTTCGCCATGGCGGCCGCACCTGCCATCGTGCGCTTCGTCGGTGGCGAGGTCAGCGACGCGCTGGCCTTCACGCTGTCCATGTACGAGATCACGCTGGCCGAGCACACGTCGTACCAGATCCCGATCCTCGGCTTCCGCGGGACACCGGTCGGCATCGACGCCACCAAGGTCGTGCGCACAGGGATCGCGCCGGCGGTCAACACCGGCATGGCGGGGCGCGAGGCCGGCACCGGGCAGGTCGGCGCCGGCCTCGTCGAGCCGCCGATCGAGTGCTTCGTCGCCGCGGTCGAGGCGCTGGCCGAGCGGGTGGATGCGTCCCCAGCCCCGTCGGGCGGGGCGGCACGGGTGGAATCCAGCGCGGCAGGCCAGCCCACATGAAGCCGCCACCCTTCGCCTACCACGCGCCGACGTCGGTCGACGAGGCCCTCGACCTGCTCGGCGACCTCGGGGACGAGGCGAAGGTGCTCGCCGGAGGCCAGAGCCTGATCCCGCTGCTCAACATGCGCCTCGCGTCGCCTGCGAACCTCGTCGACATCAACCGCATCACCGCACTCGACCGCATCGACGTCGACGAAGGCGGTGTCACCGTCGGTGCCTGCGCCCGTCACGCCGCGGTCGAGCGCCACGAGGAGGCCTACCGCGCCGTCCCGCTGCTGCGCCAGGCGCTGCGGCTGGTCGCCCACCCGGTGATCCGCAACCGCGGGACGACGTGCGGCAGCATCGCCCACGCCGATCCCGCCGGAGAGCTGACCGCCGTCCTTGCGGTGCTCGGCGGCACCGTGCGGGTCGAGCGGCGCGGCGGGGACACACGTGACGTCACCACTGACGACTTCTTCGTCGCGCCGCTCGAGAGCAGCCTGCGCCCCGGTGACCTGGTGACCTCGGTCCACTTCCCCCGGCAGCATCTCACCGGTGGCAGCGCGTTCGTCGAGATCGCCCGCCGCCACGGTGACTACGCGTTGTGCGGCGTCGGTGCGACCGTGTCGCTGGATGCCGACGGCTCGATCACCGACGCGCGGGTCGGAGCGATCAGCATCCATCCCACGCCGTTGGTCGTCGACTGCGGTGGTCAGCTGGCGGGCAGGACCGTGGACGACGCCGCGCTCGAGGCCGCCGCGGAGCTCGTCGATGCGGCGAGCGAGCCCGAGGCGGACCTGCACGCGACGGTCGCGTACCGGCGACAGCTGACCCGGGTCATGACCGCCCGGGCGATCCGTGCGGCCGCAGCGCACGCACGCCGACGCGCCGCCGCTCCGGCAGGGGAGGACCGGCATGGCTGAGACCACCGAGCAGGTGACGCTACGGGTCAACGGCACGACCCGGTCGTTGCGGGTGCCGGCGCGCCGTCTGCTCAGCGACGCCCTGCGTCACGACCTGCGGCTGACGGGGACGCACGTGGGCTGCGAGCACGGTGTCTGCGGCTGCTGCACCGTGCTGCTCGACGGCGCGCCCGT
>DATHVN010000224.1 GCA_035461305.1 Euzebyales bacterium
TGACCCTGCATGCCACCGAGCCAGGGCGGTATCTGGGCGAGTGCGCCGAGTTCTGCGGCGTCCAGCACGCCAACATGCGGTTCGAGGTTATCGCGGTGTCGCCGGCCGAGTATCGGCAATGGCTCCGCGACATGCTCGAGCCCGCAGCGGAGCCACGAACCGAGGCCCAGCAGCGTGGCTACGACACGTTCATGTCCTCGAGCTGCGCGGCCTGCCACGCAATCCGCGGCACCCCGGCGGACGGGCAGATCGGTCCGCCGCTCACCCACTTCGCCGCGCGCCGCTGGCTGGGTTCCGGCGCGGCGCCCAACGACCGCGGGCACCTCGGCGGCTGGGTCGTCAACCCCCAGTCCATCAAGCCGGGCAGCACCATGCCGCCGGTCGAGATCGACGCCGAGGACCTGCCCGCCCTGCTCGACTACCTGGAGAGCCTGGAGTAAGCATGTCGATCCTGGATCCGGCAACCGACTCCGCGGAACAGGTCAAGCGGCGCCTGCACGCGACGTGGTCGGATCCCGACGGGACGCCAGGGTTCTTCTCGACCGTCGACCACAAGCGCGTCGGCCACCGCTACCTCGTGACCTCGTTCGTGTTCTTCCTGATCGGCGGCATCGAAGCCTTGATCATGCGGACGCAGCTGGTGGGCCCCGAGGCCAACGTCGTCTCGCCAGAGGTCTACAACCGCATGCTCACCATGCACGGCACGACGATGTTCTTCCTGTTCCTGGGCACGATCATCGCCGCCTGGGGCAACTACATCATCCCGCTGGCCATCGGGGCGCGCGACATGGCGTACCCGCGGATGAACGCGCTGAGCTACTGGGTGTTCCTGCTCGCCGGCATCTTCCTGTACGCCAGCTTCTTCGTCGGAGCGATTCCCGACGGCGGCTGGTTCGCGTACGTGCCGTTGACGACCGACTACTCCGAAGGCCCGGCGATGGACTTCTGGGCGCTCGGTGTCGTGTTCGTCGGCATCTCGAGCACGGTCGGCGCCATCAACTTCATCGTCACCGTCTTCAAGATGCGCGCGCCCGGGATGACGATGAGCCGGCTGCCCCTGGTCGTGTGGTCGACGTTGACCACGTCGTTCATGATCCTGCTGTCGTTCCCGGCGATCACGCTGGCGCCGCTGCTGATGGCCTTCGACCGCATCGTGGAGACCCACTTCTTCGACGCGGCGCTCGGCGGCGATCCACTGCTGTGGCAGCACCTGTTCTGGTTCTGGGGCCACCCGATCGTCTACGTCGTCTTCCTGCCGCCGATCGGCTGGCTGTACATGATCATCCCGACGTTCACGCGCCGGCCGATCGCCGGCTACACGTGGGCGGTCGCGGCGACCGTCGCGACGGGGTTCATCAGCTTCGGCGTGTGGGTCCACCACATGTTCGCCACCGGACTTCCGGACGTGACCGCGAGCTTCTTCTCCGTGGCGTCGCTGGGCGTGTCGTTCCCGACCGCGGTGGCGTTCTTCGTCTTCACCGCGACGCTCTGGACGGCACGAACCATCGAATGGACCGCTTCGATGCTGTGGGCGGTCGGTGCGCTGATCAGCTTCGTCATCGGCGGCGTCAGCGGCGTGATGGTCGCGATCATGCCGTTCGACTGGCAGGCGCACGACACCTACTTCGTGGTCGCCCACCTGCATTACGTGCTGGTTGCGGGCAACGTGCTGCCGATGTTCGCCGCCTTCTACTACTGGCTGCCGAAGGTGACCGGCTGGATGCTCGACGAGCGCCTCGGCAAGCACAGCTTCTGGGTGACCGTCGTCGGCCTGCACCTGTTGTTCTTCCCCCAGCACTGGCTGGGCCTGGCCGGCATGCCACGGCGCGTCTACACCTACCCCGACGGCCTGGGCTGGACCACGGCGAACCTCGTCTCGACCGTCGGCGCCTATCTGTTCGCGCTCGGCGTGCTGATCTCGATCGTCAACTTCTTCTGGTCGCGGCACCGCCATGTGGCCGCCGGACCAAACCCGTGGGGCGCCGGGACCCTCGAGTGGGCGACCACGTCACCGGTGGCGCCGTACAACTTCGCGCAGATCCCGGTCGTGCGTGACAGGTACCCGCTGTGGAGCGCCGACGGCGGAGCGATCGCCGAATCCGTCGGCATCGAGCCGCGGCCGGGCGGGATCGTGCTGGCCCCCGAGGAGGAGCACCACGAGACGCTCGAGACCGTCGGGCTCGACGCCCGCTACGGCGGCGTGCTCGGGATGCCGGGCCCCTCCTACTGGCCGCTGTGGACCGCGGTGAGCACCTTCGTGGTGTTCTTCGGCTTCCTGATCCACAACGCGATCACGCTCGGGATCGGCGTCGTTGCCGTGATCGTGTCGCTGGTCGGATGGCACGCGGGTCACATCAGAGGGGATGAGCACTGATGTCCGCCACACGTGCCTCAAGCAGCGACAGCGGTAGGCACACATCATGAGTGCCTCAAGCAGCGACAGCGGTAGGCACACGTCATGAGCGTCGACGCGGTCGCGGGGCGGCTCGACGTCCCGAGCGCGCAGGGGCGCAGCCTCGCGTGGTGGGGCATGGTCATGACGATCCTGACCGAGGGCACGCTGTTCGCGATGCTCATCTTCGTCTACTACTACCTGTTCAGCCGGGCGTCGGAGTGGCCGCTGGGTGGCATCGCGCCGCCGGAGCTGCTCGTCGTCTCGGTGCGCACGGGGCTGCTGTTCGCGAGCAGCGTGACGATGAGCATCGCCGACCGTGCGATCCGCCGCGGCAGGGCCGGCATGACGAGCGTGTCGCTGGTCATGACGTTCCTGCTGGGTGCGGTGTTCCTGGCCGGCCACGTCGAGGAGATGCTGCGGCTGCCTGAGGAGTTCACGTGGGCGACCAACGTGTACGGGTCGCTGTTCTACGTGATCGTCAACTTCCACGGCGCCCACGTGCTGATCGGCCTGCTGATGCTCGCGTTCGCATACGTGGCGCTGCGGCGCGGCCGTTACAGGGCTGACAGCCACGAGGGCCTGAAGGTGACCGGCATGTACTGGCACTTCGTCGATGTCGTCTGGGTGTTCGTGTTCCCGACCCTGTACTTCGTCCCCCACCTGCTGGCGAAGTGATGAGTGCACTGCGCGACGTCCTGCGCCGACGCGGTCCCGCTGCGCCCGCGAGCATCAACTACCTGGAGCTGACGTTCGCCGTCTTCGGCGGCGCGGCAGCGTGGCTGTTGCGCCTCATCGTCAACGCCTCGCTCGTCGAGTACTCGTGCCTCATCGACGCGACCTGGCCGCTGTGGCTGGCGACGCTGCTCGCCACGGCGGTGGCGGTGCTCTCGTTGCTGGCCGCGTGGCACTACCACCGGTTCGCGGGTGGGCCCGACGAGGGCGGCGCACGCTGGTTCGCGCTGCTCGGCCTGATGTTCAACGCCCTCGCGATCGCGGGCATCCTCCTCGAGACCTCGCCGGTCCTGTTCCTCGACGTGTGCAGCTCGGTGCAGCTGTCGTGACGGTCATCCTGGCCCACGGTGGCGAGCTGACCGGACCCCACGACCTGTGGGTGACGTGGACACTGGATCCGGTCGTGCTCACCGCGATCGCCGTGTCCTGCTGGTCGTACGCGGCCGGTGTGCGTGCGCTCTGGGGCTCGGCCGGCACCGGCGGTGGTGTGGCGAGGGTGCAGGCCATCGCGTTCGCCCTGGCGATCGCCGCGATCGCCGTCGCGCTCGTGTCGCCCGTGGACCCCGCGGGCGAGGCTCTGTTCAGCGTCCACATGACCCAGCACGTGCTCCTCACCCTGGTCGCCGCACCGCTGTTCGTGCTCGGATCACCGCTGCACGTCATGGCCTGGGGACTGCCGACGCCGCTGCGCCGCCGCGTCGGACGTTGGCAGGGACGGCTGCGACGGATGCTGTCGCACCCGGCGCTACCTGCGGCCGGCCTGGCCGCGTTCACCGCGGTGTTCACGGCCTGGCACGTCCCGGTGCTCTACGACGTCGCGATCGCCGACGACGGCGTCCACGCCCTCGAGCACGTGACGATGCTGTTGTCAGCGCTCGCCTTCTGGGCGCCGGTCGTCCGCCCACGGCGCACCAATCCGGGCATCGGCGTGCTGCTGCTGTTCGTCTCGATGATCGCCAGCGGTCTCCTGTCGGCACTGCTCGTGTTCGCGCCGACGCCCTGGTACGCACACCACGGCACGACCGCGTGGGGACTGACACGTCTCGCCGACCAGCAGGCCGCCGGCGCGGTCATGTGGGTCCTCGGCGGGACCATCTACGTCACGTCCGGCGCGATCGTGGTGATGCGCTGGCTACGCCTCGACGAGGAGACCGCACGTCGGGCCGAGCGCGGCGCCACGGCTGCGGCCCGGGCCCGGCGTCCGGCCGGCGGACACACCTAGTCAGATGGAGCGGCCGTTTCATGCTGACTTAGGTGTTTCACATCAGAAGAAGACCGAACGCCGACCCATCAGGTTGCGGTACAGCATGTGCTGGACGGTGTCCCGGACGCGGTCGGACAGCTCGAGCACAAGCATCGGATCGTCGGCGGCGTCCGGCGGGTAGTCCGTCACCGTGATCGGCGTGCCGAACTCGATCAGCCACCGCGACGGCAGCGGCAGCAGGCCCAGCGGGCCGAGCAGGGGGAACTGCATCGTGATCGGGAAGTACGGCAGGTTGAGCAGCCGGGCGAGCCATCGGAGGTTGCCGACGATCGGGTATGTCTCCTCCGACCCGATGATCGCGACGGGGATGATCGGGACCCCAGCGCGCAGCGCGACCCGCACGTACCCACCACGACCGAACCGGGCCAGCTTGTAGCGGTCGCGGAACGGCTTGCCGATCCCCTTGTAGCCCTCGGGCCACACGCCCACGAGCTCGCCGCCGGTCAGCAGGCGAACGGCGTCGTCGTCATGCGCGAGGGTGTTGCCGGTCTTGCGCGCCAGCTCGCCGATCACCGGTAGGCGCAGCGCGAGGTCGGCGGCCAGCTCGCGCAGGTTGCGGTGCGCGGGATGCTCGTCGAGCAGCGCGACCTTGGTCATGATCGCGTCGAACGGCAGGGCTCCGGCGTGGTTGGCGACGAGAAGCGCCCCGCCCACGTCGGGGACGTGCTCGAGCCCGGCCGTGCGCACCCGGAAGTACGAGCGGTACAGCGGCCGCGCGAGCGGCAGGATGACCTGCTCCGTGAGCTGCTGGTCGAACCCGAACACGTCGATGTCGTAGTCACCGGTGATGCGCCGTCGCAGGAAGCACAGGACACCCGCCACGAACCGCGCCAGGTCGTCGTCGCCCGCCGCGGCGGTGTGCGGCGGCGGCGGTGCAGGGTCTGGGTCGTGGATCCGGCAGCGGCCCGACGGACCCGCCCAGTTGCGGCACCGTCCACCGGTTGGCAGGGGTTCCGCGCAGCGCTGGCCGACGGAGCGGTCGATGGCGATCACCTTCG
Organism: Euzebyales bacterium; assembly: GCA_035461305.1. NCBI lineage: Bacteria > Bacillati > Actinomycetota > Nitriliruptoria > Euzebyales > Euzebyales bacterium. Next base: position 5,390 of record DATHVN010000224.1, read on the forward strand.
CGAGGTCAGGATCGCGCCTGCTCATGACGGGTGCCCACCGCATGTGTGCCCACCGCTGCACGAGCCACTCAGGACGTGCCCCGGTCGGCGGTCGTCCATCGCACTCATGGGGTGCCCCCATCGGACGTCATCCGTCGCACCATGCCGACCGTCCGACGCTCCCACGATCGTAGGCGCTCGCGGTCGACGAGGGGCGCGATGCCCTGCTCGTCCAGGAACGACTCGAGCGTCGCACGGGCGCCGTGGGCGGGCTCGTAGCCGAAGCGCTCCCGCAGACGGGTGATGTCGGCGACACGCCCGTACGACAGGTAACGCAGCTGGTCGGTCGGCACGTCGAGCAGGCGGGTGCGGCGAACCACCCGCGCCACAGGCTCGACCAGCGGGAGCGGGACGGGCATGGTGGGCCGGCCGGCGATGCGCGCCGCCTGCGACAGGTACAGCACGCCGGGTCCCGCGACGTTGAAGATGCCGGGCCGCGTGTCCAGGCACGCCTGGTACAGCACCTCGATCGCGTCGTCCGTGTGGCACAGCTGCAGCCGCGGGTCGTACCCGAGCACCGTCGGGATGACCGGCATCGCCAGGTAGCGGCTGAACAGCGTGTCGATGCCAGCGCCCAGCATGTTGGCGAAGCGCAGCACCGTGAGCACGACGTCGTCGCGGCGCCGGGCGAACGCCCGCGCGTAGCCCTCGACCTCGATGACGTCCCTGGCGTAACCGGAGTCCGCGTGGGTCGTGGCGTCCTCGGAGAACATCGACCGGTTCGCCGCGTCACTGCCGTAGACCGCGGTCGTCGACTTGCAGATGAAGGTCCGCAGCCGCGACGCTCGTTGTGCGGCGGCCAGCAGCTGCATCGTGCCGATGACGTTGTGCTCCTTGCGGTCGCGGCCAGAGCCGCCCGGCGTCGCGCTGATGTCGAGGTGCACCAGCGTGTCGATGCGCTCCCGCTCGAGCAGCCTGGCGACGACCGGCGACGACGGCTCCGCACGGACGATCCGGGTCGTGTGCAGATCGTGGGCCGGCAGGCGGGTGTCGACCCCGACGACGAGATCCACCCCGTCGTGGGCTGAGAGCCGCCGGGCGAGCGCGGCGGCCAGGCCCCCGGCGATGCCGGTGATCAGGACCCGCCAGCCGTCAGACACCGCACCTCCCAGCCGGCGCAGTGGCGATGACCACCAGACACGCCGCCGTACGGCCAGCGTGCCCGCCACGCCTGGACCCAACCATGCCACCACCCTGCACCGGCCACCTCACACCGGCGGTCCCATCCGGACGAGTCGCCGTCCCCTCGTGTCGGACGCGTTCCGTGACGTGTGCTTGAATGTCGCATCCAGCGGGTGCCCGAGCGACGAAGACATGGGCAGCACCGCGTTCCATGACGTTCTCTGAGGAGAGGAGCTCTTCGATGCGCATTCGGTTGACCGCACTGCTCACGGTGGCCCTACTGCTGATCCTTGCCCCCGCGGCCTCCGCCCAGTCCGATTCGGGCACCGTCACCGTCATCCACGGTGTGCCAGCCAAGTAGTCGCCCCAGCGGTCCACTCCATCACCCTCCGTAGGGCACAACGACACGCGCGGTAGGGCAATCGGACGCAGGCGCTCAACCCTAAGCATTACGAGTAGGCTTTACCGCTAACAGAAACGGCCTTGTGAGCCATCCCGCCCGTTCACAAGGTCGCTTTCTTATGCAAGTTCTTTCTTTCGGGCGCTTTCCTACTGTAACGGCTGTTCCTGCGCCTGCGACCGATGCACTGCGGAGGAGCCGTTACCTGGCTGCGGTGCGCAGCCACCCGGCAACGGGTCGAGCAGTAGCGCGCGTCGCGTCTCGCGGTGCCAGGGATGGGCTCGCCGCACTGCGAACAGGTGCGCTCGACGTATCGCCGCCCCTTTCGGTACGCATCGCGGCACCGCGAGGAGCACAACCGTGGGCGGTCACCAGTCTTTCCGCGTCGGACACGCTCAACCTCCGCGAGCAGGTCCGCGTGCTGGGCCTGCGCGTCGGCCATCTCCTCCTTAACGACACGGTCGTCACCGTTCTACGGCGGTCGTTCCCACCATGCGGGCCAGTCAGCGAACAGCGGCGAGCGCTCAAGGTCTCCACGGAGATGCGCAAGGTTCAACGAGCCCACCCAAAGCTCGGCGTTGCGCGCCTTGCGCTGGGCCTTCCACACAAGGTGTCCGCGTCGGGCGCGACCTCCGAACACATACCGCCCGCAGGCATCGCACCGTCCACCCTCTAGGCCCTCAGGCTCATGCACCGGGCAGTAGGCACGCCAGCGGTAGCGCCCGGCCCAGCCGTACTCCTCCATGTCCAGCGCGACGGCTGGCTGTCCGCAGATCGAGCATGGATCGGCCGACGTTGCCGTAACGCCTATTCCGGCCCGTGCGCGTCGGGGCTGCGGAGGAGCCGCTACATCACTCATGCCCACAGGATAGCACCGCAGTTGCCCTCTTTGCGGTGACGATCCCGCGCGCTGACCAGTGGCTAGTACATACTCCTTCCTTTACAATGGCACCCATGATGTAGTAATATCAATCGGCTCCGCAACCAATACTAGCTGACTGTCGGTTGTTTCCAGTATATCGGTTAGCCTGGCATGGTCCGTCCTGTTACGGCCCAGCCTGTCCAGCTTCCATGCAATAACCCCATTGATCATTCCCGACGATAGGTCCCGTAGCAGTCTTTCAAACTGTGGACGCTTTACCCCGCGTTTCCAACCGGACCTATTCTCATCCGTGTAGGTATCGACAGTAGTCCAGTTGTCTTTACTGTCTACCCGTCCTGGCATGCCTTGGCTTGCCTATCCGTAGACGTTTGATCCGGTTCGCGCTTGTCTGAGAGCCGTGTGTAGATGCCAAATCGTAGATTGTTGCCGCTGTTTTCCATGACGTCTTTCCGATGGGCAAGATTCTGCCCACCAGGTTACCACTGGGGGGAGTGCGTGTTCGGTGTGCCGGGAGTCACGGTCGACGTCTGGGTCAATGGTGAACCGACGCTCGAAGGCTTCGAGTCCGGCACCGTGACAGACCCGCTCGAGCTGCCCGCGGGCAGCTACGACGTCGAGATCTTTGCGGCGGGGGCGGACCCCGAGACCGAGGATCCTGTGATCTCGGGCTCGCCCGACCTGGAGGCCGGCGCCAACGTCTCGCTGGTCGCTCACCTCGACGCCGAGGGCACTCCAACGCTGGGCGTGTTCACCAACGACACGTCGACGATCGACGCCGGCGAGGCGCGCGTCACCGTGCGCCACACGGCTGCGGCCCCGGCGGTCGACATCCTCGCCAACGGTGATGCCGTCTTCACCGGCGTCGAGAACGGCCAGGAGGGCGTCGCCGACCTGCCGGCCGGGACGATCGAGGCCGCGGTCACGCTGGCCGGCGAGACCGACCCGGTCATCGGACCGGCCGAGGTCGACCTGGGCGAGGGCGTCAACACCATCATCTACGCCATCGGCAGCGCCGAGGACGACACACTCGACCTGCTGATCCAGACGATCAGCGGCCTGCACGAAGCCCCGTCCGGTGTCGAGTCGGGCACCGGCGGCCTGAAGGCGGCCGAGGAGCAGCGCGCCGCGCAGCTGCCGTGGCTGGCCGGGCTCGCCGCGATCGTCGTGGTCTGGGCCGGGCTGGGTGTCCACCGCACCGCGCTCTCCCGCCGCTAGGGGTCGCGGTCGCGCACGCACAGGATCGGGCCGTGGACGCGTTGGAGGGGCGCGTCACGGCCGGTCCCAACTCCGCTCGCTCGCGGCGGCTACGGTCGTCGTCGCGACCTGAGGTGGTGCACTGAGCCAACGCATGCTCGCAGGAGCGATCACCGCGGCGATCCTCGCTGCGGTGATCGCTGCTGTCGTCACGTTGCTCGGGGCGCGCGGTGGTCCGCCGTCGGACGCCGCGGAGGTTGCTCCGACGCCGTCGCCGGTCGCCAGCCCGGCGGTGCCCAGCCCGCGGCCGGAGCGCACGGAGCCGGCACCTACGGCGGAGCCCAGCCGGAAGGCCGCACCGAAGATCACCACGCGCTCGGCCCGTCTGGAGGACGTGGTGACCGACCAGGTCACCCCGACCAGCCTCGACATCGACGCGATCGGCATCGACGACGCCCCCGTCGACGCCGTCGGCGTCGAGTCCGACGGGTCGATGGAGATCCCCGTCGACGTCTCACGGATCGGCTGGTACGAGTACGGTCCAGCTCCCGGCGATGAGACTGGCTCCGCCGTGCTCACCGCGCACATCGACAGCCGCACCCAGGGACGGGGCGTGTTCTACGACTTGGACGCAGTCGAGGCCGGCGATACCGTCGGTGTCGGCATGAGCGACGGCACCACACGCACCTTCGTGGTCGACGAGATCCGCCAGATCCCGAAGGTGGACCTGCCGACCGGCGACATCTTCCGCCGGGACGGCAGGGCCAGGCTGGCATTGATCACGTGCGGCGGTACCTTCGATCCGTCGAGCCGCCACTACCTCGACAACCTCGTGGTCCTCGCCACGCCGACCGGCTGAGGTCGGCGGCGACATGGGGGAACGGGTACGCCGGCTGGCCTCGATCGACGAGTCCGGCCTGCTGCGCTCGCGGACACCGCTGGAGGCCGATGTCGAGTCGCGCTTCGGCAGCGACGACCCCGCGGTCCTGCGTGCCGCGTTCGACCTCTGCGGCGGCGCCGTGCTCGCGTACGGCAGGCGACTGCTGCCGTCGAACGAGAACGCGGAGGACGTGGTGCAGCAGGTCTTCGTCACGGCCTGGTGCCAGCGTCACCGATACGACCCGGAACGGGCGAGCCTGCTGTCGTGGCTGCTCGGCATCGCCAGGCACAAGGCGATCGACCGGCTGCGCCTGCTCGAGCGGGAGCGGCGGGTCATGCTCGAGGACCGCAGCCGGGTGGTCGACGAAGCCGGCAGGACCGCAGACCGCCTGCTGGTCGCCGAGGCGCTCAGCTGGTTGCGGCCTGAGCAGCAGCAGGTGCTCGAGCTCGCTTTCTACGATGACCTGACGCACCAGCAGATCGCCGACAAGCTGGGCGTGCCGCTGGGCACGGTCAAGAGCCACGCCCGGCGCGGGCTGCAACGGTTGCGTCGCTTCCTCGACGCTCCAACGGTGGAGGCCACCTGATGCGCGCGCACCAAGACTTCAATGCGTCCACAGCGACCGCCGGTCCGAACACCTGAGGATGAACCATCTCCACCCCGACGAGCTCGCCGCCATGGCGATGGATCCCGACGCGGGAGACGTCGAGGAGCGCGCGCACCTGGACGACTGCGCACGGTGCGCCCGCGAGCTCGCCGTGCTGCGCGATGTGTCGTCCCGCGCGCGGCAGGCCAGGCCCGACGAGACACCGCCCGCCCCCCCGGAGGCGATCTGGGACCGCGTCGTCCACGAGCTGACGGAGGCCGGCGACCTGCCGGTCGAGCCGGTCGACCAGGTCGAGCCGCCGCGACCGGCCTGGCAGCAGCCATGGGCGGCGGCCGCGGCGCTCATCGGTGTGGTCGTGCTGGCCGCAGCGGTCCTCCTGTCGTTCCCCGGCGACGACGGCGCGGTCGTGGCCGAGGCGACGCTGGAGCCACTCGCAGACGTTCAGGCGGCGACCGCCGTGCTGACCGCGGACGGCGAGCAGCGGGAGCTGGCCGTCGACACGCCCGTGCTCCCCGACATCGACGGCTACTACGAGCTGTGGCTGCTGACGCCCGACGGGTCGGGCCTGGTCTCGCTGGGACCGGTGACCGGAACGGGACGCCACGAGATCCCGGCCGCGGTCGACACCGATCAGTACTCGGTCGTCGACATCTCGCGGGAGCCGTCGGACGGCGATCCGACCCACTCGACCGACAGCGTGCTGCGCGGACCCCTCCAGCCCACGACCTGACGATCACGCACGCGCGGCGGAGCAGGTGCGAGTGGCGGCCTCGGTCTACCGCCAGTCCAGCATCGCCGCAGTGACGGGCACAAAGACTGACGGGGCCAGGTTGTCGTCGATCGGCAGGACCGCGTCGGTGCGCCCACGGACCTGCGCGAGCGGCAGTGCCGGGTCGTTGACGTCGGCGATCGACAGGGTCGGCAGCCCAGCGGCGATGGCGGCGCCGGCCATGCCGTGATCACCGACGACCAGGTCGACCAGGCCGACGTCGAGGCTGCTCAGCATCGCCTCCATGAACACCGGACGGTGGCTGTGACGCAGGGACCCGCCGTCGTGGACGCACGCGACGCCTTCGATGTAGCGGATGCCCAGCCGACGCCCACTGCGGTCCCAGTCGAGCCACTCGTCGTCGAGCGGTGCCAACAGGAGGCTGCCCGACTCCTGCAGGCTGCGCGCCAGCGCCTGGTAGTGGCCCAGCAGGCCCGTGGGATGCCCTGTGGCGAACAGCACCCGCACGCCCCCCGACGCCGCCGCGTCCCGCAGACGCCGGCGGTGCTGCGCGATTCCGGCCAGGGCGGCGTCGGGGTCGATCCAGCCGTCGCCGTCGGGATCCTCAGCGCCCAGCGGATCGCCGCCGCAGACCTCCCGCACCGCGGCGACCGCGTCGGCGACGGTGATGTCGCGCCAGTCGTCCAACCCGAATGTGTAGTCGTCGTGACCGCGGATCATCCTGTAGCAGTTGTTGACGGTGCTGCGGGGGCTGGTCCCCACCGAACCTGCCAGGCGGGTGCGCACCAGGTGGGTGGCCAAGCCGGTCGCGAGCTCGGTCGTCATGCGGTCCATCACACCTTGTCGTGTCGTCAGGTCGACGCGCCCCCCCGGCCGCGGCCGCTGCGGGGTCCGCGCTGCCAGACTGCCGTGCGAGCACGCCCGCTGCTGTCGCCCTGGTGCCGAGCGACAGCACGCGCAGGCCGTCAGGTGTGGCGGCCGAGGAGGTCGAAGGCGTTGCGTTTGAGCTGCTCGACCGCCTGCTTCGCTGCGATGCGCACCGAGTCGACCCGCTCTGCCCGCATGTGCACTGGCCGGTCATGGAAGGTCTCCGGCGGCCGGACGCCGGTCGCGTTCTCGGCCTCGTGCAGCCAGCTCCACGGCACCTCGTACGGCAGCTCTCCTCCGGTCAGCTCCGCGAAGTAGATCGTCCACGCCCGCGGCACGACGGTCGCGAGCTGGTAGCCGCCGCCGCCGACCGCGACCCACCGGCCGTCCGCGAGCCGGTGGGCCAGGCTGTGCAGGCGCGTTGCGATGTCCATGTAGTCGTCGGTGATGAGGCCGAGGTGGGCCAGGGGGTCCGTGGCGTGGGTGTCGCACCCGAGCTGGGTGACCAGCACGTCCGGGTCGAACGCGTCCATCGCCGGCGGGACGACGGCGTCGAACGCCGACAGCCACACCTCCCCGTTGGTGCCGGGCTCGAGCGGCACGTTGAGCGACGTGCCCCGTGCGTCGCCCTCGCCGATCTCGTCGGTGAACCCGGTTCCCGGGAACAGGTAGCGGCCGGACTCGTGCAGGCTGATCGTCAGCACCCTGGGGTCGTCGTAGTAGAAGGTCTGCACGCCGTCACCGTGGTGGGTGTCCACGTCGACGTAGGCGATCCGGCGAGCGCCGTTGTCGAGCAGCCAGTTGATGGCCGCGACCGGGTCGTCGTAGATGCAGAAGCCCGACGCGCGGCCCGGCATCGCGTGGTGCAGGCCACCGGAGGGGTTGAACGCGTGCGACACGTCCCCGCTCCACACCGCCGACGCCGCAGCCACCGACGCGCCGCAGACCTCGAGTGACGCCTCGTGCATGCCGGTGAACGTCGGGTTGTCACCCCAGCCGAGGCCGAACTCGAAGCCCGCTCCTCCGTGGGGGTCGAGCGATGCCGCCATCACGGCCTCGACGTACGGCGCCGTGTGCATGCGCAGCACGTCGTCGGTGGTGAACGGCGCCCGCGGGAGGACGTCGACCCCGTCGACGTCGACCAGGCCGCATGCGCGGATCAGCCCGACCGTCAGCACGACCCGGATCGGCTTGAGCGGGTGGTCCGGGCCGAAGTCGTACCTCAGGTCGTCGTCGCCCCAGATCAGCGCGGTCGTCATCGACCCTCCTCGCGGTCCGAGCCCCCAGTGTCGCAACCCCGTCAACCCTCGGCTGTGGCAGCCGACCCCGACACACCGCCACCCGCTGCCACGCCGACACGCCGTCACTCGCGGCGCAGCGCGGCCACCGGGTCCATGCGGCCGGCCCGGCGGGCGGGGAACACGCCGAAGATCACGCCGACGGCCACGCTGACGCCGAACGCCAGCGTCACGCTCCACCAGGTGACCTCGGCGGGCACCGGCGTGAACCGCTCGGCCGCGTACGACAGCCCGATCCCGCCGAGAGCGCCGAGCACCCCACCGATGCCGCACAGCACAATCGCCTCGACCAGGAACTGCCGGGTGATCTCCCGGGTGCGTGCCCCGAGCGCCTTACGCAGGCCGATCTCACGTGTCCGCTCACTGACCGAGACCAGCATGATGTTGCTGACGCCGATGCCGCCGACGAGGAGGCTGATGCCGGCGATGGCGGCCAGGACGAGCGTCAACGTGTCGAGGATCCGTCCGGCGACGCCCAGGATCTCGTCCTGCGACACGATGCTGAACTCGTCGGTCTCGAAGCGCTCGCCGAGCACCTGCTCGATGACCGCTGACACGTCGTCGAGGTCTCCACGGTCGTCGGTCCGCACGAACAAGGTGTCGATGGTGCGGATCCCGAACAGACGCTGCGCCGCGGTCAACGGCACGTAGACCTGGCTGTCGCGATCGACGCCGAGCGCCGTTCCGAGTGGCTCGACCGTGCCGATCACGCGGAACCGCAGGCCGCCGACGGTGATCTGGCGCGCGATCGGGTCGATGCCGCCGAACAGTCCGTCGGCGGCGCTGGCACCGAGCACGGCGACACGACGCGCCGTCGCCAGGTCCGACTCGTTGAGGAACTCGCCGCGCGCGATCGGGCGGTTGACCACGTCGTCGAAGTCGGCCGTCACGCCGATCACGCTCGTGAAGGCGGCGCCGGTGTCGCTGCGCACGCGCTCACCGCTGGCGATGCTGCCGGTCACGCGGGCCCGGCCGCGCAGCTCGCGCGACAACGAGTCGATGTCGTCGAGCGTGAACTGGCTGCGCGTCGGCGCCTGGCCGAACTCGAAGCTGCCAGGCGCGATGAGCAGCAGGTTCGAGCCGAGGTCCTCCACACCGGCCGTGACCACGGACCGGGCGCCCGAGCCGACCGCCACGAGCAGGACCACCGACAGCACACCGATCACAACGCCGAGCACGGTCAACCCCGACCGCAGCCGGTTCGCCCGGATGGCGGTCAGCGCGATCCTGATCGACTCCGTGAAGCTCATCTCGGCACCCCGTCGCTGCTGCCGTCGACGATCATCCCGTCCCGCAGCCGGATCTGGCGTGGCGCGCGGGCCGCGATCTCCGGGTCATGTGTGATGACGATCAGCGCGGTCCCGCGGTCGGCGTTCAGCTGCTCGAGCAGGTCCATGACACCGTCCCCGGTCGCCGTGTCGAGGTTGCCGGTGGGCTCGTCGGCAAGCAGGATGCGCGGATCGGTGACCAGCGCACGCGCGATGGCGACCCGTTGCTGCTCGCCGCCAGACAGCTCTGACGGATGATGGTCGAGGCGGTGACCGAGGCCGACCGCCTCCAGCGCCTCGCGGGCACGGGCCGCCCGCGCGGCCCGCCCGACGCCCGCGTAGACCAGTGGCAGCGCGACGTTGTCGAGCGCAGAGGTCCGGGCCAGCAGATGGAACTGCTGGAACACGAAACCGATCTCGGCGTTGCGCAGCCGAGCCAGCTGGGTGTCGGACATGGTCGCGACGTCCCGACCGTCCACGCGCACGGCGCCGGTCGTCGGGCGGTCGAGGGCACCGAGCAGGTTGAGCAACGTCGACTTGCCCGAGCCGCTGGGACCGACGATCGCGACGAACTCCCCCCGCGCGACCGTGAACGACACGCCTCGCAACGCCCGGACGCCCTCCTGCGTGCTCCCCAGCTGGTACGAGCGCGTGACGTCGTCGACCGCGATGACCGGGGCCACGGCGGTGGTGTCAGCCATCGGTGCGGACGGCGTCACCGTCACTGAGGTCCTCGTAGCCCGAGACGATCACCTGGTCGTCGCTCCGCAGGTCGGGAGCGTCCACGGCCGCCCGCTGCTCGCCCAGCGCGTCGACCTCGACGCGGATCAGCACGGCCCGACCGTCGCGGACGACGAACACCGCCTGGCCGCCCTCACGGCGCACGATGGCACGGGCAGGCACCGCCTGCGCGGACGTGACCGTATCGGTGACGATCTCCGCGCTGGCGGTCATGCCCAGCCGCGGCCGGCGGCGTCGCCGGCTCGGCAGGTCGAGCAGCTGCACGCGCACCGGGTACGACACACCTCCAGTCGCGCCTGTCTGCGCCTCGAGCGCGACCGACGTCACCTCGCCGGTGAAGGTGCTGTCGGGAAAGGCATCGAGCAGCACCTCGGCGGTCTGCCCGACGGCCAGCTGCGGCGCATCGATCTCGTCGACGTCGGCGCGGACGTACAGCTCGGACACGTCGAACACCGTGAACACCGTCTGGCCGGGGGTGATCTGGCTGCCGATCTGCAGCTCCCCGCCCTGCTCGGCGGTCGCGGTGCCCAGGCCGCCGGCCAGCGCGTCGGCCGCACCGACGTCGGCGAGGCCGCCGGGCAGCGTCGCGGTGGCGCCCGTGGCGGCCCGGCCGAGCTGCACGACGCCATCGATGGGCGCCAGCAGATCGAGGGCCTCGGCCTGTGCCGCGGCGGCCTCCGCGGCGTTCGCCGCGGACGCCGCCTGGCCGGCGGTCGCCTGGGCGAGCGCCTGGTCGAGCACGCTGCTGAACGAGGCGGCCACGGCATTCTGCTGGGCGGCGGCAGCGCGGCCTGCGGCGAGCAGCGCGTCGCGCACGTCGTGGTACGCGGCCTCGAGCAGGTCAACCGTCTGCCGTGCAGCGCGCCGCTGCTGCTCGTCAGCGATCGCGTTCGCCTTCCTCCGCGCCGCGCGCAGGTCCGGACGCACATCGGCGTCGAGCCCGACGACCGACTGCCGTGCGGCCGCGACCGCCGTGTCGCCCGGCGGATCGACCTGCACGCCGATGCGGGACGCGTTGACGGCCGACTCGGCCGCCTGCGCCTGTTCCAGCGCGAGTTCGACCTCGTCATTGACCAGCCGCACGACGAGATCGCCCGCCTCGACGCGCCGACCGTCGCGCCGGCGGATGTCGGCGACGACGCCGGGCGCGGTCGCGGTGACCGGCTGGCGGTTGGCGGCCTCGACGACCGCCGGGGCCGAGATGGTCTGGGTCACCTCACCGTCGGTCACCTGCACGACCTCCACGAGTGGCGTGTCGTCGCCGGAGCAGCCGGCCACCAGCACGGTCGCGAGCGTGGCGGCACACAGCGCGCGCAGGCTCCGTGACGACCCTCCGCAGCGCACCTCGCAACGGTCCTTTCGACGACACAGGCCGGCTCGCCACTGTAGGTCGGGGCGCGTCTTCGCGGCGCCTGTTCCACGGACGACCGCACGACCCGGCGCCACCGCGCCGGGCCTGCCGGACGCGAACGTTTGCGGTGCCCAGGCGCGATCCGCAGAACTGGCACTTCCATCGTCGTGCGGACATCTGCTACCGTCGCAGTAGTGTGGCCCGCCGTCCGCCATTTGTTGCGTCACCCGCAACAAGGGGCCGCGGCAAAGCTCTGCCCCGGGGTCGACTGACCCTCCGCGACGCGCGAGACGAGGAGACCGATGAGGAGCTTCATCGAGTACCTGACGGCGCCCGGAACCGTCGAGGCACTGACCGAACAGGGGATCGAGCACATCAAGCTGGTCGGCATCTCTGTCATCCTCGCAACCATCATCGGTGTGAGCCTGGGGATCGTCGCGCACCGCTCGAGTCTGTTGCGCCACCCGATCATGAACACGCTGTCACTGCTGCTCACGATTCCGTCGCTGGCGTTCTTCGCTCTGCTCCTCCCGCTCGTGGGCATCGGCGACACGGCGCCGATCATCGCGCTGACGTGCTATGCGCTGCTGCCGATCGCGCGCAACACGCTGGCGGGCCTTGTATCGGTCGATCCGGCGGTGGTCGAGTCGGGACGCGGCATGGGGATGAGCAACACCCAGCGCCTGCTCCAGATGGAGCTGCCCGTCGCCTGGCCGGTGATCCTCACCGGCATCCGGGTCGCCAGCCAGCTGACGGTCGGCATCGCCGCCGTCGCCGTGCTGATCGGCGGCAGCGGGCTGGGCGACGAGATCTACAGCGGCATCCGCCGCCTGGGCAGCGTCGGGGCGTTCGAGGCGCTCCTCGGCGGGACGTTGGCGATCCTTGTCATCGCACTGCTCCTCGATGGCCTCTTTCTGGTCATCGGCCGACTGACGACATCGAAGGGCCTCCAGTGACCTGGGCCTTCTGCAGCGGCTCTCCAGGCCATCGACAACGGAGCGAGGCGACGTGTCTGAGTACAAGATCCAGCTCAAGGAGCTGAGCAAGGTCTACCCGGGGATGTCCGAACCGGCCGTCAGGTCGGTCAGCATGGACATCCCGGAGGGCGAGATCGTGGTGTTCGTCGGTCCGTCGGGTTGCGGCAAGACCACGACGATGAAGATGATCAACCGACTGATCGAACCGTCGTCGGGCGAGATCTACCTGTCTGGCGAGAACGTCATGCGTGTCGACCCCGATGACCTGCGGCGCCGGATCGGCTATGTGATCCAGCAGATCGGCCTGTTCCCGCACCGTACGATCAAGGAGAACATCGGGACGGTCCCGAAGCTGTTGGGCTGGGACAGCAAGAAGATCGACGCCCGCGTGGACGAGCTGCTCGACACCGTGGGCCTCGAGCCCGAGAGCTTCAAGAACCGCTACCCCAAGGAGCTGTCGGGCGGGCAGCGCCAACGCGTCGGCGTGGCTCGCGCGATGAGCGCCGACCCCGACATCATGCTCATGGACGAGCCATTCGGGGCCATCGACCCGATCACGCGTGAGCGGTTGCAGAACGAGTTCCTTCGTCTGCAGGAGGAGATCAAGAAGACCATCGTCTTCGTCACCCACGACATCGACGAGGCCATCAAGATGGGCGACCGCATCGCGATCCTGCGCCAGCAGTCGGTCATCGCCCAGTTCGACACGCCCGAGACGATCCTCACCGCCCCCGCCGACGAGTTCGTCGAGGACTTCATCGGATCAGGCGCCTCGCTCAAGCGGCTGAACCTGTCGCGGGTCCGTAACGTCGACTTCCACAGCGACGTGCCCACCGGGACCTTCAGCGAGTCACGGGACGCCCTGTACAACCGGCTGCACGACTCGGAGTGGACGGCACTGCTGGTGCTCGACGACAGCGGCCGGCCGGAACGCTGGTTGCGGGCGACCGACTTCCGTCGTGGGGGCGACCTACGCAACAGCGGCCTGCCCCATGAGGCGCAGGTCGAGCCGCAGGCGACCCTCGCCGACGCACTCAACGAGATGATCGTCAGCAACGCCGGCTGCGCGGTCGTCGTGGACGGCCGCGGACAGTACCAGGGCCTGGTCGACATCGACACGATCATGCAGGCCATCCAGGGCATGCGTGACAGGACCGATGAGTACTACCGGGCGGCGAAGTACCCACCGGAGGAGGCGATCGCATGAGCGCCTCGAGCAGCGACAGCGGTAGGCACACGTCATGAGTGCTCCTCCCCGGACCGACGACGCGATCGTCCAGCAGTCGGAGCAGGACACGCGGTCCGCGCGCACGGAGGTCCGCGTCGATCCGCATGCGATGACGCCCCGGCAGAAGGTGCTGCACTACGGCGGCGTCCCAACGCTCGTCATCGTCATACTGGTCCTCCTGCTGCTGTACCTCAACGGTCAGGCGTTCGACTCGATCGAAGCCCGCAACATCACGCTGGACAACGTCCTGTCGCAGACGCGGCGCCACATCTGGCTGACGGTCCTGTCGACGATCATCGTGGTCTCGCTCGCTGTGCCACTGGGCATCATCGCGACGCGGCCCCGCACCCGGCGGCTGGCACCGGCCATCATTGGGCTCGGCAACGCCGGCCAGGCGATCCCGTCACTGGGGCTGCTGGCGATCGTCTTCGTCGCGTTCAGCGCAGTCCCCGCCCTGCCGAGCACCGGCGTGATCCCGGTGACGTTCGCGCTCGTGGCGGTTTCGTTCCTGCCGATCCTGCGCAACACCATGGTCGGCCTCGACGGCGTCGACCGCGACGTGCTGGAGGCCGGCAGCGGCATGGGGATGTCGCAACACCAGGTCCTGCGACTGATCGAGCTGCCGCTCGCCATCCCCGTGATGCTCGCGGGTGTGCGGACCGCGCTGATCCTGAACGTCGGCACCGCGACCCTGGCGTTCCTGTTCGGCGGCGGCGGACTGGGCTTCATCATCTTCACAGGCTTCAACCTGAAGCGGACGCCGATCCTGGTGACCGGTGCGGTGCTGGCCGCGGTGCTGGCGCTGCTGGTCGACTACATCGGTGGTCTGATCGAGGAGTGGCTGACGCCGAAGGGTCTGTGAGCGTCCGGCACCGCGCGGTGCCGGACGTGGTCCCTCGAACCTGAAAGGAATCCACGTGCGAGGCTCGAAGACCACTCTGCTGGCCCTGTTCGCAGCGCTGGCCCTGTTCGCCGCAGCCTGCGGTGGGGGTGACCAGCTCGAAAGCGGCGGGGACGAGGGCGGCGGTGGATCGTCGGAGGGTGGCAGCGAGGGCGGTGAGCTGACGGCCGGCACGGAGGCACTCGACGGCGCGCAGATCACCGTCGGCTCGAAGGACTTCGACGAGCAGCAGGTCCTCGGCTACATCTCCGTCACCGCCCTCGAGGCGGCCGGCGCAAGCGTCGACGACCAGATCAACCTGGGTGGCACCGACGCGAACCGGCAGGCCCTGCTGAGCGGCCAGATCCAGCACTACTGGGAGTACACCGGGACCGGCTGGATCAACCACCTTGGCGAGACCGACCCGATCCCCGATCGCGAGGAGCAGTACACGGCGGTGCGCGACCGGGACCTCGAGGAGAACGACCTGGTCTGGCTGGCGCCCGCGCCGTTCAACAACACCTACGGCCTGGCGTTCCGCAGTGAGGCCGCGGAGGACCTCGGCAACCCTGAGACCCTCAGTGACCTGGGTCCGCTGATCGAGAACGAGCCCGAGAAGGCGTCGGTGTGCGTCGAGACCGAGTTCGAGTCCCGCGAGGACGGACTGCCCGGCATGGAGGAGACCTACGGCTACGAGTTCCCCGGGGATGGCGTCACCGGTCTGGACACCGGCGTCATCTACTCTGCCATCGACAAGGGCGACCCCTGCAACTTCGGTGAGATCTTCACCACCGACGGCCGCATCAACGCCCTCGACCTGACCGTGCTGGAGGACGACGAGGCCTTCTTCCCGCTGTACAACGCGTCGCCGGTCTTCACCCGCGACATCTACGAGCAGTACGGCGAGGCCCTGGAGGCCTGCTTCGACCCGATCGCCGAGGCGTTGACCCAGGAGGAGATGACCGAGCTGAACAAGCGCGTGTCATCCGACGGTGAGCGTCCGCAGGCGGTCGCCGAGTCCTTCCTGAACGACAACGACCTGTTGGGCGGCTGCGAGAGCGGCTGACCGGGCTGCGTCACCCGACCACGACGACCCCGCCACGTGGCGGGGTCGTTCGTCGTCTCCCGGCAGGTTCTCGGCCCACCCCGGCCCGGCGGCGGTCAGCCGCCGTGCGGCGCGCGCGGCCATAGGGCCGTGGCGCCGTACGCGCCCGCAACCGGTGCGAGCACCAGGCCCGGCAGCATGTACCGCCACGAGAACTGGTAGACCGAGGGTGCGAGCATCACGATCAGCGCACCCGCGACCCACGGCAGCGCAACCCAGCGCAACGGGGTCCGGAAGGCGGCCCCGACCGCACCCAGCACCAGCGCAATCGCCAGCAGCATGCCGGATGTGGAGCCGATGCTGAGCTGGTAGCCGCGCAACAGCCGGGCCTGGCCCGGATCCAGGCGCAGCACCGGTGGGGCACCGTCGAACGTCGCATCGAAGGTGCTGTCGCGGAACGACCGTGGATACTCGAGCTGGAACCGCCATCTGGCGACGCGGACGTCGCCTTCGTACTGGCGTCTGGTGGGCGCGAACGCCTTGACCATGTCGGAGGCGACGGCGCGGACGAAGTCACCGGGTTGCGCGAGGATGGCGCGCTTCGCGAAGTCACGGAGCACGTCGTCGGTTGTCGCCCCCGGCGGGGCGTCGGCGGGATCGAAGATCCAGGCAGGCGTCGAGCGGTCCCACATGTACGCCTCGATCTTCATGCGGCTGCCGAGCGGCTCCGCCGGGCACAGCGAGCGCTGTGAGGCGGGCGGGTCCACACGGGAGCAGTCGACCCACGGCGCGATCCGCGCGTACAGCATCCGTCCCCCGATCGAGGTCAGGCCGAGCTCGCCGGTCTCGGCACGGAACGCCAGCAGCATGGCCAGAACCGGCAGGGCAACCATCGCTACGCACAGGACCGCCGCGGCCGCCCGCTGGCGCAGCAGCCGGTGCTCGATCAGCAGGTAGCCGATCAACGGAACGATCAGCAGGACGCCGACCAGCCGGATCGACACCGCAAGCCCCAGCGCGAGCCCCGCGAGGCCGGCCGTGACGAGCCGTGTCCGCGCTGTGCCGAGCCGGCCAACCCGGTCGGTCAGGAAGGCGAACGCGACGAAGGTCAGCAGCTCGAACCAGGTCTCGCCGAGCACGTAATGCTGGATGACCAGCTGATAGCCGTCGAGCAGCAGGGGCGCGGCGGCGACCGCGGCGATCCACGGACGGGCGCCGGCGCGCAGAAGCAGCACGTAGATGCCCGCGGCGATGAGCAGACCGACGGCATGCTGCACCCACACGACCGTCGCCAGGTCTCCGACGGCGAGGATCCCGCGCAGCACGACCGAGTAGCCGACCGGCCAGTAGCCTGCGGAGGACAGCTCGGCGGTGTTGGCGAGGTAGTACAGGGAGTCGTTGAGGAAGAAGGCCGGTTGGTAGGCGCTGACGGTGACGACCCGCAGCACCACGCCCGCCACGAACAGCGCGGCGAACAGCCAGTGTGGGACGAGTGGCCTTGGGTGGTCCGGCTCCGGGCGCAGCGCCGCGCGGGCGTGAGCGTCGCTGTATCCAAGGTTGAGTCGGGTCGCCATGCTGGAGATCCCCCGCGGCGCGGTCATCCGCCGATGCACGTGCCTGGCTGCGGATGGTCGGGTGCCAGCCGGGCTCGGGCCGACAACGTAGCACCTCCCCCCGGCGCCCGAGTCGTCGGCGCGGGCGAGCGCCCCTGCCGGACGGCGGTCGTCATCATTGCTAGGCTCCGAGCGCTGCGTGACGTGGGTGTGACGGGGTCGGGAGGATCGAGTGACAACGACCCTGCAGACGAGGGTGAACCACCGAGGGAGCACCACGACAGCATGGCGTCCGGTCGCCCGCTGGGAGGTACTCGCTGTCGGCGCGGCGATGGTGGTCGTCGCCGTCATCGGTGTCGTCGCCATTGGCAGGGACGCACCGTTGTTGTGGGACGAGGCCGTCTACAGCCTGCGGGTCCGCGACCTGGTCGGAGCGGGCGTCCGCGGGCAGTACTGGATCGAGGTGCGGGCGCCGGGCCTGCCCGTGCTGCTGTCGCCGGTCGGGATGCTGCCCGGCGGCGCGGACGTGCTGCTCAACGGCGACGCTGTGGCGCTGCGGGCCGCGTGCCTGACCTACGCGGTCGTCGGCGTCGGACTCACGTGGCTGATCGCGCGGCTCCTGCTCGGCCCGTCTGTCGCGGCGGTGGCCGCCTGGTTGCTGGCGATGGCACCTGGATGGCACGACAGCTCCTGGCAGGTCATGCCCGACATCCCGGGCGCGGTGCTGACCCTGTCGGCGATGGCGGTGGTGCTGTGCGCCGCGCGGGGTGCTCGCCTCTCGTGGTGGGCGCTGCTCGCGGCGCCACTGGCCGGCGCCGCGACCCTCGTGCGCTACGGCGCTCCGCTGCTGCTCGTCCCCGCCGTTCTTGCCGCCCTCCTGCTGCGGTGGCGGACCGCGGCGTCGTCGAAGCTGCGCAGCCTCACCGTGCTGGCGCTGACGGCCGCCGCGGCGGGTGTCGTGTGGTTCGTCCCGCCGGTGAGTGGTTCGACCCGCCCACCGGTGTTCATCTTCGCGGCACGCCAGGACGAGAAGGCCATTCCGGCCCTGGCGAGCGCAGCGGACTTCCTCGGTGCGCTGGTGGCGCTCGTCGGGCCGGTCTTCGCAACGCTGGTCATCGTCGGCGGTGGCGTGGCGGCGGCCGCGGCGCTCCGGCGTCCTACCCTGCGTGGCCCGGTCATCGCGTCCGGGCTCATTGCGCTGAGCGTCCTGCTCCTCATGCTGTTCGGCATCGCCGAGTATCACGTGCGCTACCTCACGCCATGCCTGCCGTTCCTCGCGATCCTCGCCGCGGTGGGGCTGACCCAGCTCGCCGAGCGGCTCCCACCGGGCGCGGTCGCCGGGCTGGCCGCGGCGGTCGCCGTCGCCGGTGTGGGTGTGGCCGCCGACACGGCGGTGGACCGCGCGAACGAGATGCTGCGCACGTTCGGGCCGGCCCGCGCCGCCTACCGGGACATCGCGGAGGTCACGGCGCGTCCGTGCGTCGTGCTGGACAACAACCCGACCGCGGAGTGGTACACCGGCTGCGCCTCGTTCGGTATCCCCAGATCACGAGGCGCCCTGGCCCGCACCCTGCCGCGTGCGGGCGTCGCGCCGGACGAGCCGGTGTTCGTGCTGCTCCGCAACTGGCCGAACGTGGCGAACCCCGACCCCCCGGTCCGGGCACTGCTCGAGCAGGTGGCCGTCGGTGCTGTCGACACCTCGGACATGGTCACCGTGCTCGACATGGGCTCCGTCGAGGACGTCACCGCGAGACTCGAGCGACACCAGGCGCTGGACAGGCCCTGAGCCCGGCGTCTGCGGCACAGCCGCCTGTTGACGGCCCGACGGTCCGACGGCACCATCGCCGGGGCTCGTCACGCACGCGCCCGGTCGGCCGATGATGAGCGCCGCCGCCGGGCGACCGTCCACACCAGCAGCAGATCGGGAGAAGACAGACGATGACCCTCACCGCCACGGACTGGCGCGACCGTGCGCACACCCTCGGCGTCGAGGTCCGGCCGTTCATCGACGGCGACCATCGGGAGCCGCGCAGCACCGCGACGTTCGCCGACACCAGCCCCCGTGACGGGAGCGCACTTGCGGCGGTGCCGAACTGCGACGCGACTGACGTCGACGCGGCCGTGGCGGCCGCTCGGCGTGCGTTCGACGACGGGCGGTGGCGCAACCGGTCGCCGCGCTCGCGCCGACGTGCGCTGCTGGCGTTCGCCGACGCGATCGAGGCGCACCGCGATGAGCTGGCGCTGTTGGAATCGCTCGACGTCGGCAAGCCGATCACCGACGCCCGGCGCGTCGACGTGCCCGGCTGCGCCAACACCATCCGCTGGTACGCCGAGGCGGTCGACAAGATCTACGACGAGGTCGCGCCCACCGGCCCCGACGCCCTGGCGCTGATCCGCCGTGAGCCGGTCGGCGTGGTCGGTGCGGTGGTCCCGTGGAACTACCCGTTGATCCTGGCGGCGTGGAAGATCGGACCCGCGCTGGCGGCCGGCAACACGGTGGTGCTCAAACCGGCCGAGCAGTCACCGCTGTCCGCGCTGCTGCTGGGCCGCCTGGCCGCTGAGGCCGGGCTGCCCGACGGCGTGCTCAACGTCGTCCCGGGCGACGGCCCCTCGGCCGGCGAGCCGCTCGGGCGTCACCCTGGCGTCGACGCGGTCGCCTTCACCGGCTCAACGGAGGTGGGACGACGCTTCCTTCGGTACGCCGCCGAGTCGAACCTCAAGGAGGTGTCGCTCGAGCTCGGTGGCAAGAGCCCGCAGGTGGTGTTCGCGGACTGCCCGGACGTGGACGCCGCCGCGCAGGCGATCGCCTGGGGCATCTTCTACAACGCCGGGCAGACCTGCCACGCCGGCTCACGCCTGGTGGTCGAGGCCGCTGTCGAGGACCAGCTGTTGGAGGGCATCGCGGAGACGGCCGCCGGGCTCCAGCCGGGCGATCCCCTGGACCCCGAGACCAGGATGGGTGCGATCGTCAGCAGCGAGCAGCACCGGCGCGTCACCCGCTACCTGGACCTCGGCCGCGAGGAGGCGCAGGTCCGACTTGGCGGCGGCACGGCGGAACCCGTCGACGGTGGTTTCTACGTCGAGCCGACGGTCTTCAGCGGGGTCGACAACGCCATGCGCATCGCCCGTGACGAGATCTTCGGGCCGGTGCTGACCGTCCACCGGTTCGACGGCGCGCCGGACCGGGGCATCGCGCTGGGCAACGACACCGACTACGGCCTCGCAGCCGCAGTCTGGACGAGCGACCTGTCGCGAGCGCACCGGGTGGCACGCGAGCTTCGTGCCGGGACGGTGTGGGTCAACACCTTCGACATCAGCGACCTCGCGACGCCGTTTGGTGGATACAAGGCCTCGGGCTTCGGCGGCCGGGACCGGTCGCTCCACGCGTTCGACCACCTCACCCAGCTCAAGACGACCTGGATCGCGCTTGACTGAGGCGGGACCGACCACCGGTGAAGATCGCGCGCATCGTCGTCGACCGGCTGGAGCTGCCGCTGGATCCGCCGTTCGCAGCGAGCTGGGATCCGATGCCACGCGGGCGGCTGCCGGCGACGGTCGTGCACATCGAGACCGATGACGGCCACGTCGGCGTCGGCGGTGGAGACGCGTTGCACGGTGTCGAGCCGTACCTCGAACTGCTGATCGGCACCGACCCCCTGCGCATCGAGCAGCAGGTGCGCCGCCTCGAGACGATCGACCTCCACGCCGGCCGGCCGTGGCCGATCGAGCTCGCCCTGTGGGACCTGATCGGCGTGGTCCACCGGCAGCCCGTCTGGCGGTTGTTCGGTGGCGTCGGCGACCGCGTCGACGCCTACGCGTCGCTGGGTGCCCGGCGTGACGCCGACGACCTTGCTGCGGCGGCACGTGACCTGCGCGACCGCGGGTTCCGGGCCTGCAAGGTGCGGGTCGACGCCCACCGCCCGCACGTGGCCATCCCCGCCGTGCAGGCCGTCCGCACCGCAGTGGGACCGGCGATGGCCCTGATGGTCGACCTCAACCAGGCATGGCGCATGGCCGGTGACACGACGCCCGCGATCGATCTCGCGATCGCCCGACGCTTCGCCGACGCGTTCGCCGAGCTCGACGTCACCTGGATGGAGGAGCCGCTGCCGGCGGCCGACCACACGGGGCTCGCAGCACTGCGCGCCACCGCCCGGGTCCGCATCGCCGGCGGCGAGCTGACACGCACGTTCGACCAGGCGCTGGCCGACGTGCTGGCGGACCGCTACGACGTCCACCAGCCAGATGTCGCGCTGTCGGGCATGTGGCGGGGGCGGACGATCGCCGACGTGGCGCTGCACCGGGGTCGCTGGTACACGCCCCACACCTGGACCGACGGGATCGGGTTGCTGGCGAACCTGCACGTCTGCGCCGGGGTCGGCGGCGGCCCGTACCTGGAGTTCCCCTACGATCCCGCCGGGTGGACGACAGCCCGGCGTGACTTCATGCTCGCGGCGCCGATCGAGGTCGACGACGGCGTGCTGGTCGCACCTGACACCCCCGGGCTCGGCGTCGCGCTCGACGACGGCGCGGTCTCACGCACCCGCGTCACCAGGATCGCGGTGACCGCCCGCGGCGTCGAGCACACGTCACGTGGTGCACGCAGCGAGGGCGATGGACACACGTCATGAGGGTGCGCGCGGCCGTGTGCACGTCGGTGGGCGGGCCGGTCGAGGTCCGCGACGTCGACCTTCGCGCACCGGGACCTGGCGAGGTGCTGGTGCGCATCACCGCGACGGGCGTGTGCGCCAGCGACGTGCACGTCATCGACGGCACGCTGCCCAAGCCGATGCCGATCGTGCCCGGCCACGAGGCTGCGGGGCGCGTCGCCGAACTGGGCCCCGGGGTCGACGACCTCGCGGTCGGCGACCACGTCGTCCTCACGATCCTGCCCTGGTGTGGCCGCTGCGCGCCATGTGAGGCGGGCCGGCGCCGCGCGTGCACGTGGGCGGCTGAACTGGCGGCCACCGGCACCGTGGACGGCGTCACGACGGCCCTGTCGCTCGACGGCGCGCCGCTGCACCACTTCACGGGTGTCTCGTCGTGGGCCGAGCACGCGGTGGTCCCCCGGACCGGTGTGGTCCCGATCACGGCAGAGCTGCCGTCGTCGCAGGCGGCGCTGCTGGGGTGCGCGGTCGCGACCGGGTTCGGCGCCGTCCGCTCGGCGGCGCGGGTGCGCGCCGGGCACTCCGTGGCGGTCATCGGGTGCGGAGGCGTCGGCCTCAACGTGGTGCAGGCCGCCGCGCTGGCGGGCGCAGCACCGGTGCTCGCCGTCGACCGCAACCCTGACGCACTCCGGACCGCCGCGGCGCTGGGTGCGACCCACACGTTGCCGGTCGACGACGCACCTGCCGACGCGCTCATCCGGCAGATCGCGCCGCACGGCGTCGACCACTGCTTCGAGGTCCTCGGACGGCCGGCCACCGTCGAGGCGGCGTGGCGTGCCACCGCGGCGGGCGGGCAGACCACCGTCGTCGGTCTGCTGCCCGTGACATCGACCATCACGCTCGACGCGTACCCGCTGATCTCCGAGAAGCGACTCGTCGGCACCTACCTCGGTGGCGTGGAGCCGGCGCGCGACCTTCCGGAGCTCGCACGCGCGGCGCTGAACGGCGCCATCTCGCTGGCGGGCCTCATCGAGGAGACCTCGCTCGACGATCTGCCCACAGCCGTCGAACGCGTGCGCAGTGGCACGGTCACCGCCCGGCTGGTCGTCACACTGACGTGACGCACGGTCTGAGGCTCAGCCGGTGTGGGCCGGCTCCGCGATCAGGTCGGGGGCGTCGAACGCCAGGTCCGCCAGGTGGTTGGCGCAACAGCGGTGGCTGTCGAGGTGACCCGGAACCCACGCCTCGACCGGCGCCCGCAGCATGTACACCCGCTCGGCGGGCCCGCTGGTCACCAGGTCGTAGACGTCGATGTGCTCGACGGCGGTCGCGACGCTCCGCCTGCAGCACGCGAACACGGGTGCGCCGTCGCGCCAACCGCCCTCGAACTCATCGAGCAGCTTGGCACGCGCACCGGGACCGGGAGCGGTCATCGCAGCTGAGGGATCTACGGCGTTCATACGGCAATGCTATCGGCAGACCCCGGCATCGCCCACCCTTTCCCACGTGCCCAGCTTCGGACCGCGCGGAGTCGGGTGTCCGACGGCCGTGGATCGCCGACAGCGCGTCCTCAGCTGCCCAGCTCGCGCGAACGCAGCGTCGCAGCCTCGATGGCGTTGATGAACGCGGCACGAACCCGTTCCTGTTCGAGGACGCGGATTGCGGCGATCGTCGTGCCGCCCGGCGAGGTGACCGACTCGCGCAGCTCCACCGGATGACGACCCGAGTCACGCAGCATGTGGGCACTGCCCACCATGGTCTGGGCGATCAGCTCGGTCGCGACGTCACGCGGCAGACCGAGCAGGATGGCCGCGTCGATCATGGTCTCGGCCAGCAGGAACACGTACGCGGGACCCGAGCCGGACAGGCCGGTCACCGCGTCGAGCTGCTCCTCGGCCAGCTCGATGACCTTGCCGACGTGTCCGAGGATGGTCCGCGCCACCTCGACGTCGGCTGGTCCGGCGTGCGCTCCGGCGGCCAGGACACTCATCGCCTCGTCGACCTGCACCGGCACGTTGGACATCACCCGCACGACGGGCAGGTCCTCGAGCAGCGCCGCCTCGATGGTCGCGGTCGACACGCCGGCAGCGACCGAGATCAGCGTCTGCCCGCGGTGCAGCTTCGCGGCGATCTCGGCGAGCAGCTCCGCCATGCTCTGGGGCTTGACGGCGATGAGCACGACGTCCGCGCCCGCGGCAGCGTCGGCCGAGTTGGTGTGGACGGTCACGTCATGGCGCTCGGCCACCTGCTGGGCACGGCGCTCTGACCTGGTCGTGCACACGATCTGGTCGGCGCGCCACGCACCCGAGCGCAGCAGCCCGGACAGCAGTGCCTCACCCATCCGGCCGGTGCCGAGGATCGCCAGCCGCCGTGCCTGTTGGTCGGTGTCACTCATGTCGCGCGACCTACCGCTTCGCTACTCGAGGTCTCGTCATGCGACCTACCGCTTCGCTACTCGAGGTCATGGGCGCCGAGCCTAGCTGACCACGCAGGTGGCGCTACGAGCCGGCGACGGCGCGCAGGAAGAAGGCCAGGTTCGCGGGCCGCTCGGCGATCCGCCGCATGAAGTAGGGGAACCACCGGGCGCCGAAGGGGATGTACACCCGCATCCGCCAGCCCGTGGCCACCAGCTGCCTCTGCAGCGGCGTCCTGACGCCGTACAGCATCTGGAACTCGAAGTCGTCGGGCGAGCGGCCCAGGCGGATCGCCGTGCGCTTCGTCCTCTCGATCAGCGCGTCGTCATGCGTGGCGATCCGGGGGCAGGTGCCGTTGGCCAGCAGCCACTCCATGCTGCGCTCGAAGCTGGCGTCGACCTGCGCGGGGTCCTGGTAGGCGACCTCCGGCGGTTCGTCGTACGCGCCTTTGATCAGCCGCAGACTGGCCCCGGTCGCCGTCAGCCGCTCGACGTCGGCCTGGGTCCGGTGCAGGTACGACTGCAGCGCACACCCCACGTTGTCGTGCCCGGCCTCCCGCAGGCGCTCGCACAACGTGACCGTCGCCTCGGTCGTGTCCGAGCCCTCCATGTCGATGTTCACGTGGCCGTCGAACTGTTTCGCATCGGCAGCGATCCCACCGATCAGCTCGAACGCGAGATGCGCGTCGAAGCCCAGGCCCATCTGCGTCGGCTTGACCGAGATCCCCGATGGCAGCGACTCGTCAGCGATGCGCCGGCACGCCGTGAGGATGGCGGCCTGGGCCCGGCCTGCGTCGTCGGCCCCCGTCACGGCCTCCCCGAGGAAGTCCAGTGTCGCCTTGCAGCCCCGCTCAGCCACCTCCCGCACGGCACCGATGCCGTCGTCGAGGGTCTCACCGGCGATGAAGCGCAGCGCGATGCGCCGGCTCAGCGCCCGCGTCGTGACCTGGTGCTCCAGCGCCTCGCTCTCGCTGGCCGCGAGCAGCGCCCTGCGCAGCACGCTCACGACGTCTCGGCCGGTTCACGTTCGATGGTCGCGCCCAGGATGTTCTCCATGTGGGCCAGCGAGAACCGCTGCACCTCGTCAACGTCGTGACCCGGCCCGTCGAAGGTCGCAGTCGCGGCGGCGACCACCGTCACGGCGATGTCGCGGTTGCGCAGGTCCGCGGCTGTGTGCTGCACGCAAATGTCTGTGCACACGCCGCAGATGCGGACGTCGTCGATGTCGAAGCGGTGCAACAGGCCTTCGAGCTCGGTCTCGAACAGCGCCGAGTAGCGACGCTTGGCGATCCGGTGGCAGTCGTCCCGCTCGAGGTAGCCCGTGAGCTCGTCGACCAGCTCGGCCTCGTGTGTGCCGCGCACGCAGTGCGTCGGGAAGATCTCGAACTCCAGGTCGTCGGGCTCGTGGGTGTCGGCCGTGAAGAAGATCCGCTCCCCCGCCGCCAGCGCGCGGTCGACCTCGGCCTGGATCGCCGGCAGCGCCGCCAGGCAGTCCTCGCTGGCGAGGTTGCCCTCGCGCAGGAACCCGTTCTGCGTGTCCACGACGATGAGCGCGCGTGCCATGATCCGATCCTTCCGAGCAGGGCTGCGTGCCGCTAGGCTTGCCCGAACGGACGAGATTCACGCGCACGCACCGACCACGCCGTCGGCGCGGCGACAATGGCCGAGGGTTGTGCCGCCGCCGGACCACACCCATGCCGACGCGCACCCGCGTCACGGTTCGCTGCCATCCGACCAGATCTCGATGCGGTGGCCCTCGGGATCGGTCAGATAGCAGGCCACCGCATCACCCACGCTGCGCACCTCGGATGCCGCCAGGCCGCTCTGCAGGAGGCGGTTCCGCGTCGTGCCGAGGTCGGTGACCTGCCAGCTCAGCGTGATCCCCTGGCCGTCGACGCCGTCGATGGTCGTCCGCGTCGCGTCGGCGACGCTCAGCGACGTGCCGCTGGTCACGGCCAGCTCGACGAACCAGCCGTGGTCGGCGAGGACGGCCAGGCCGAGCTCATCGCGGTAGAACGCGATGGTCTCCCGCCAGCGCCGGCAGTACAGGATCGTGTTCGTGCGCGCCGGTGTGATCAACGGTCTGATCGCGCCCGCGGCGAGTGGCGATGCCGCGTGGGGTCCGCGCCGTTCGAGCCGTGCCAGCTCGGTGCGCAGCACCTCCATCGTCGCGTCGTCGATGTAGCTGGTGTCCGGCACGCCGTCCTCTGCCTGGCGTACCAGCCCGGCGATCCGGTCGTATCTGCGCCGTCGCTCCTCCTCTGCCTGCACGGGCGTCGGCGGGTTGGCCTCCCGCAGGCGTGCCTCGAGACGCAGGCCCGCGAGCAGGTCCTCCCGCCGCCTACGTTCCTTCGCCTGGATGGCGGCCTCATCAGTGCGCGTTGGATCACTCATCACCCATCCACCATGCCACGAGGCGCGCCGCCATCAGCCGGTCAGGTGATGGGGTTGCGGGGCAGACCCCTCTGCACGCGCCAGGCCTGCTCCCGAGTGATGTACGTCGCGAAGCCGAGGCGCAGCGCCTCGTCGAACGTCTCGTCGGCGACGACGAGCAGCTGGCCGAGCATGCGGTCCAGCTCGTCGTCGGTCACCGCGGCCAGTGGCAGCACGCCGACGAGCAGCAGGTCTCCGTCGGGATGCAACGCGAAGCGCAGCGTGTAGCTGCGCAGGTGGCGGCGCAGGAGCAGGTCGTAGACCTGCTCGCGGTCCTCGTCGGGCGCACGCATGAAGAACGACTGCGTGGTCAGCGTGTGGTCACCGATCGACATTGTGACGCCGACGGTGCGCTTGTGGTCGCCGGCCAGCATGACCGTCCAGCGACCGTCATCGGCCTCCGCCGGGCCATCGTGGGCCGCGACCCACCGCTCGACGACGGCGCGTGCGCTGGCCGCGGCGTCAGGCGCCACGGCGTCCGCGGACCGGTGTCACGCACTCGGACAGCACGGACCGGTACACGTCGAGGGTCTGCGCGGTCGTCCGGCGCCAGCTGTAGCGCCGTGCGCTGCGGACGGCCGCCTGCGACGCACGGTCACGGAGACCGGCGTCGAGCAGATAGGGCACCGCCGCGCGCGCGTACGCCTCGGGATCGTGCGTCTCGACGACGGTGCCGCCGCCGGCCCCGAGGATCGCGGGGAGCCCTCCGACGTCGGTGCCGACGACCGGCGTGCCGCACGCCTGCGCCTCCAGCGCCACGAGACCGAAGCTCTCGGACCGGCTGGGCATCAGCACGACGTCCGCGGCTCTGTACAGGTGCGCCAGCTCGCGGTGCGGCCGCGGTGCGAGCACGGCGACCCGGTCGGCGACACCGAGCTCCGCCGCGAGCCGGCGCAGCGCCGGCGGGTCGACCGTGCCGTGGCCGTTGCCGCTGGCCCCGCCGACGATCAGCAGGCGGGTCGGGATGCCGTCATCGGGCAGGTGGCGGTCGAGCGCCGCGAGTGCCCGCACCGCCGTGTCGGGACCCTTGAGCGGCTGGAGACGGCCGACGAACAGCAGCAGGCGGCCGCCACCCAGCTCCTGCCGGACGGCCTGGCGGTCACCGTCCGGGGTGAAGGTCATGGTGTTCACGCCCGGCGGAACGATGTGCACCCGAGTGGCCTGTGCCCGGTAGGCACGCCCGAGGATCGCCGCCTCGTGTGAGGTGGCCGCCAGCACCGCATCGGCGGCCCTGACCACCCGGCGCTCGGCGGCGAACCGCAGCATCGGCTCGGGCGGCTCGTCGGCGGAACGTCCCGCGTCCTTGGCGTGTGCGAGGGTGTGGAACCGCTGGACGAGCGGGACGGAGCGACGCTGCGCGAGCTTGCGCCCCACCCAGCCGCTCATCCAGTAGTGGCCGTCCAGCAGGTCGACGTCCCCGATCGCCGGGTGCGCCGCGACCGCGAGGTAGAAGGCGCAGAGATGTGACGCGAGATCGTCCTTGCGCAGTGTCGGCGGGCCTGCTTCGACGTGATGCACCCGCACGCCGTCGTCGAGCACGACGGTCGGAGGCAGATCCGCTCCTGAGGCGCGGGTGAAGACGTGGACCCGGATGTCGTGTGTGCGCAGGCGACTGGCGAGGGCGGCGACGAAGACGTTCATGCCACCGCCGTCGCCCGTCCCGGGTTGGGCGAGGGGTGACGTGTGGACGCTGAGGAGTGCGACGGAGCGGGGTGTCGGCCCCGCGCGGTCGGACGGACGGGTGTCGACGAGGTCGACCCCGCCGACGGCTCTGCCCTGCATGTCAGCCTCCTGGTCACGGCGACGCCCCACCCCACGTCGGGCCTCACGATGGTAGCCACGGGGCCGTCGGACCGGAGCCGGGCGGCACGCAGCACGACGCCCCCGGCATCGTTGCCCGGGGGCGTCGTGGGGGAAACGCACCGACGCGTCACGCGGAGGGGCCCCCCGCGGCGCTCCGGACGTCAGGCGTTGCGCAGCGCCTCGACGAGCTGGGCCTTGTTCATGTCGGAACGGCCCTCGATGTCGCGGGCACGTGCGATGCCGCGCAACTCCTCGACGGTCATGTCTGCGTAGTCGACGTCACCCCTGGCGATGCGGTCCGCGGCGCCGTCGACCGCGTCGGCCGTGGCCTCGCCCGCCCGCTGCGCGCTGGTGGCGGCGGCCTTCATCTGGGAGCGGGCTACGCGTGTGCGGTCAGCCGCGGTCCGTGTGGCTCGGCTGCCCTGCAGCGAGTCGACGACCTCACGCCCCCGGCCGGCGAGCGACTCGAACTGCTCCTCGACCTCGGCGCCGAGCCCGCGCAGGGTCTCGGTCACGTCGGTCGGCTTCGGCAGCTTCATCGACCGGAGGGCGTCACGGGCCTCGTTGGCACGGGTGCCGACGCTGCGGACGTATGACATCGCGGCGTCGGTCGCGCCGATGGTCGCGTAGCCGCCGTCTCGCAGCAGCGAGACACCGGCCCGCCCGGCTGTGCGGGCGTTGTCGACGACGGCGCGGGTCAGGCGCTCGGGTGTGGACGTGGTCATGGCTTCTCCTTGGTGCTCTGTTCGTCAGTTGGGTCCTGTGTGCGCCGCCCGCCCGACACGAACGCGTAGTAGATCTCGAGCAGTGAGCGCTTCTGCGTCTCCGTCAGCTCGGCCGCGGTGCGGATGTGCTCGTCGAGGCTCCCACGACGTTCCTCGAGCATGCCGGCCTGCACGTACAGCGACTCGGCGCTGATGCGCAGCGCGTCGGCCACGCGCTGGAGGATGTCCGCGGACGGCCGGCGCAGGCCGCGCTCGATCTGCGACAGGTACGGGTTGGAGATGCCTGCGCGTGACGCCAGCGCTCGCAACGACAGCTGCGCCGACACGCGCTGCTCGCGGATGAAGGCACCGACGTCGCGCACACGTGCAGCGGCGGTCTCGGTGACGTCGTGGGCCGTGCGATCGTTGGGCATCGGTGGGGTTCCGTGCGGTCGATGGCGGACATGCCGCGGTGCGCTCGGTGTGAGCGGCGGGTCCGTGGCCCGGGTGGACCACGGACCCAAGTGTAACTATTGCTAGCACTCCTGCAACCTGTAGCTAGCGCAGGAGTCCGTCCCGTCGCCTCAGCCGAGCGTCGCCAACGTGGCGGTCAGCCCGGTCGTCACCTCGACGCCACCGTGCTCGGCTTCGCCGCCGAGCACCGGTGGCCGCCGCAGCCGCGCGGCCCCGCGCAGGCCGAGGCGCTCGACCACGGCGACGGCGACCGGACCGACCGCCCGGGCGGCGCCGTCACTGACCTTGATCGCGACACCCAGCGGCCCCGTGTCGCCACGCACCGCGATGCCCAGGACCCCCTCGGCGCCGCGCTTGGCGACCAGGCGGCGCTCGGCGTGCATGAGCACCGTGTCGACGACGCCGTCGCCACCGACCAGGTCCGGATGTGTGCGCATCGCCTCGGCCACGACCGCAAGGACAGCGTCCTCCGCCGCCGCGAGCTCCGCGTAGCCGCGCGCGACCGCGGACAGCGGCAGCCGCCACGCCGGTGCGCCGCAGCCGTCGACACCCGGCCCGGCGGGCTCGGCGCCGCAGACGTCGCGCAGCCAGGCACGGACCGCCATCTGGACCGCTGCGTCCTGTGCCAGGTAGCGCGTGGGGTCACCACCGCTCGCGACCTGCGCGAGCAGGAAGCCGGCGTGCTTGCCCGAGCAGTCGTGGGCCAGGCGGGTCGGCGGTGGGTGCTGACGCAGCATCGCCGGATCCGTTGGCAGCGCGGCGGGGCACCGCAGCGCGCCGGGGGTCAGACCGGCCCTGTCGAGGACGCGGGTCACCGCGGCCTGGTGGACGCGAGCGCCGACGTGGGAGGCGGTCATGATCGCGATCTCGTCAGATGGCGGCCGCACGGTGCCACACGACGCGAGCGTTGCGGCGGCCTGGAACGGCTTGAGCGCCGACCGCGGGTAGCACGCCACCGACGGGTCTCCATGAGCCGCCAGCACCCGACCCATGGGGTCGACGACGGCGACATGCCCCGCGTGCAGTGCGTCGATCGCGCCGTCCCGAACGACCTGCACCAGCGGTGCGCCTGGGGTCAGCTGCTGTCCAGTGTGAACGCCTCGTTGATCGCGGCGCGGCCGTCGCGGTTGCGGCCGGCCAGCGCGGCCTGAAGCCGGTCGAGGTGCCCCGGGAGCATCGTGCGCCGGGCGGACAGCATGCGCTCGCGTCGGCGGAGCCGGTCGACGTGCACGAGCAGGGCCTCGTCGTCGAGGTCCGGCAGCCGCGCCGTCGCAGGGTCATCGGGGTGGTCGGACGCGGTCGTACGTGTCAGTCGGTGCTCGCTGTTCATCTGGCGCAGTGTAACGGGTCGCGTCCCGTGACCAACCGGGTGACGTGGACCGACACGCCGCTCGGCGAGGCGCCTCCTCGTAAGAGGCCGCCGCGTGGGCCATGCCGCGGTGGCCGCCGCCGCGGCGTGGCGGGCGCGGCGGCGCTCGGCGCGCGACTTCTCGATCCGGGGATCGAGCATCGACACGGCGTCGGGCGGGAGGAGCATGCCGACCGCAGCCGTGACCGCGAGCAGGAGGGGAAGGACACGCATACCCTGCCCACAGTCGTCCAGCCCAGCCGCCACCTTGAGCACCCGCATGGATCTCCGCCCCAGCCGGATCACGGCCGAAGACGACGGTTGGACGTGGTTGGCAACCGACCGCCGCGGCGCCCAGCTGCGCATGGCCTTCTGTTCGACCGTGCTGTCGGTGCTGCTGATCGTCCTGGCCGCGGCCGCCACGCTGCCGCCCCCGCTGCTCGCGGTGCCGCTGGTCGCGGGCGTCCTCGGCGCGGGCCTGGTGACCGCGACGACGCTGTGGAACCGCGCACACAGCGGGGTCGCCGTGTCGGCGCTGGGGGTCGCCGTGCGCTCCGGCTTCGACATCGCGCAGGTCTCGTGGGCGGCGCTGGAGGCTGTGGTCGCCGAGCCTGTCGGCGCCCGCGTCCGCATCGTGGTCCACGTCGACGGCGCCCGCCATCGCACGGCTGCAACCTTCACGCGCGACGTGGCGCTGCGCTGGCTGGTCGTGTGCGAGCAGGAGGCGGCACGTCGGCACCTGCGACCCCGGCCCGCCGACGGCGTGGCCGGGTTCCAGACGGCCTGAACCGGGGCTGGCGGACGTCATCGTCGCGCGTTTCGCCCGGCGTCCAGCGGACAAGGATTGCCCAGCCCGGACCCTCGAAGGCGGTCCGGACGTGGGTCCGAGCAGGCAGATGGAGCGCGCGTGAAGTGGCGTCGCATGGGTCGGCAGGGCCGGATCGACGATCGGCGCGGATCCGGCCGGGTCGGACGCTCGGGCACCGGCATGTTCGGGATCCCGATCGGCGGCAAGGTGAGCCTGCCGGTGCTGATCGTCGTCGCGATCGCGTTCTTCTTCGTCAACAGCGGGTTCGGCGACGGCGGTGTCGGCGTCAACGTGCCGCTCGACCAGTTCCCCGGCGTGGTCCAGGCGGCCCCCGAAGGCCAGGCGTCGGTGCCCAACGCGCCGCCGGCTGACGAGGGCGGTCGGTTCGTCGCCCAGGTCACCCGTGACATCGAGGAGCTGTGGCAGGACGAGTTCGACGCCGCGGGACGGCGCTACGACCCGGTGGGACCTGCACGCACGTTGGCGGAGACCGAGCAGCGGCCGGGGCCGGTCGTGTCCGCGGCAGCACACGCACCGGCTGCGGGATCGGGTCGGCCGAGACCGGGCCGTTCTACTGCCCGGCCGATGAGCGTGTGTACATCGACCTCAGCTTCTACGACGAGCTGTCACGCCGGTTCGGCGCGTCGGGTGACTTCGCGCAGGCCTACGTGCTTGCGCACGAGGTCGGCCACCACGTCCAGCACCTGCTCGGCATCGACCGCGAGGTCCAGCAGCTGACGCAACGCGACCCCGGCCTGCGCAACGAGGTGTCCATCCGGCAGGAGCTGCAGGCCGACTGCTTCGCCGGTGTCTGGGCGCATTCTGTCTACGAGCGCCAGCTCATGGACGAGGGCGACATCGAGGAAGGGCTGCGCGCCGCGGCCGCGATCGGCGACGATCGGATCCAGGAGCAGACGACCGGACGGATCTCCCCGGAGACCTGGACCCACGGCTCGTCGGAGCAACGAGTCAGCTGGCTGCGCCGCGGCTTCGAGTCGGGGTCACCCGACCAGTGCGACACGTTCTCCTCCGACGTCTGATGCGCGGGATGGTGTGCCCCCACGGCGCGCTCGGTGGTCAGCCGAGGATCCGGGGGATCAGTGCCCCGACGAACCCGAGCGTGAAGCCGAGCAGGCCGACGCGTCGCCACCACTGGCTATGGAACATGCTGGTGATGCTTGACATGGTGCTCCCGCCTCGACGATGTCGGATCATGTGCCGATCCGAGTCACCGCACAGCCTCTGTGTACATCCCACGTGACGCATACCCACAAATAGTGATTCCTCGTGCGTCACATTGACGTCGCAGAGCGTGCATCTGATTGCCGAACATGCGAACACACGCGTCGGCGACATGTTCGAGGGCGAGTCGTGTGGGGGGAACACGACTCGCCCTCGACCTGTACGACCGTCCGCCATCGGCCGTGTCCGACAGATTGCGCCCACCGAGGCGGCGTTCGGGACCCGGCGATGCAACGCGCTTGCGACTGCGTGCCAATCATAGGGCAACGAACGTCACAAAGAGAAATCCGGGGCCAGGCTGCGGAGGGGGGAGACGCAACCTGGCCCGGAGCCGTGTGCACCTCCCGCCATGCGTACGGCTCACTCGACAGAATGTCGACATGCGCCGGATCCGACATCATCAACTCTGACGATTCTGTGCAAGGCCCTCATCCACGGAGCGGACGGGACGCGGCCGGCGCCGCACCTGCGTCCACACGGACCAGCCACCGAGTACCGCTCCGAGCAACAGGGCGACGACCTGCGACTGCCGCTGACGGGTGCGCACCCAGGCCGCGACACGCGTCTGGACGCGCGTCTCCGGTCCATCCACCGAGAGGGTCGCGGTGATGCCCTCGCGGTTGAGCACCGCGCGGTCCAACCCCGACGCACTCACGTCCCAGCGCAGCCGGCGGGCGTGGGCGACGACCGCCGGCAGGCCGGCGTCCGGTGTCGGGAACCGTACCGCGTAGCGCCGGTCGAAGGCGCCGTAGTGCTCGACCTGCTCGACCGGCGGCTGGGCGGCGTCGACGTCCGGGGCCAGACGCTGCGCGCCGAGCTCGAGGAGCGTGAACCGGGGTTGGAGCCACAGGCCGATGACGGTGACCAGCAGCCACGTCACCAGGGCTCCGAACACCACACCGGCGACCAGCAGCGTGGGCCGGTGTCCGGCACTGTCGAGGCGACGGATCCGGGCGCCGGCGCGCTGGCGCAGCGATGGAGGCGGCGGTGGGATCGGCCCCTCGGACCGCCCGGTCGGTGACTGCATGGGCCCACCTGCGTGCCGGTCGTGCCGTCAGCCACCGACCACGGCGTCGATGTCGATGCGACGCACGCGGCCGTCGGCGGTACCCACGACCAGCCAGCGTCCGTGCGCCGCCAGCGCCGTCACCTCCCCGAGGTCCGCCACGGAGAACAGCTCGGTGCCCTCCACCGGGTCGAGTCCCACGATCCCGCCGTCGGCATCGGCGACGACGACGGCGGCACGGCTGACTGCCACGACGTTCTCGGGGCTCCCGGGCGACACGCTCCACGACGGCGCGCCCACCTCGTGGTCGACGGCGATCACCGCACGCGACGTCGCCGCGACCACGCCGTTGGACGTGGCGAACAGGCGGGGGCGCTGGCTGCTGGCGCCGGGCACCGGTGCGCACCAGTCCACCACCCCGTCCGTGGCTCCGTGCTGGCAGACCTCGCCGTCGCGGGTGACCAGCGCGACGCCGTCGCGCGTGGCTGCGAGTGCCGGCCACGTGTCGGCCACGTCGACCTCCCACATCGGACCGCTGATCTGCCGGGGGCCGACCGCCGTCTCCGCCGATGTCGCGGGGTCCATGGCGGCCAGCCGACCGCCCTGGAGGGCATAGGTCAGATCGCTGCCGACCTCCACCGTCAGCCGCGCATCGACGAGCTCCGACCGGCTGTGCACGTGCCACCGCTCGGCACCGTCACCTACCCCGACCGCCAGCACCTGCGAGTCCGTGGCCGTCCCGGCCGCGCCGACGACCGCGCCGTCGGCGACGTGCAGCGACCTGGTCGGCGCCTGCTGGCTCCTCCACCGGACCTCGCCGGTACGCCTGTCAAGGACGGTCAGCTGGTCACCGCCATGAGCGACCAAGCCGTCACCGGCGGCGACCCCCTGCGTGCCTCCCGTCTCGGCCCGCCACCGCACCTGCCCGGCCGCGGGGCGCAGGTTCGTGACCAGGCCGTCGTCGTCGATCGCCAGGACCATGCCGCCCATCGCCTGAAGCTCCACGACGGCGGCGTCGGAGACCTCCGTCGACCACCGCGACGGGTCCACAGGCGTCGCGGAGGTCGCAGTGGTCGGCGTCGCCTCGGCCGCCGCCTCGGTCACCGCCGCGACCGCGGCGGCTTCGCCGGGCGCGTCCTCCGTCGCGGACGATGCGTCCCCCTCGTTGAGCAGCAGCCACAGCACCAACCCGACGACCACCATGCCGAGGCCTGCGAGCACCAGCGGCCATGGCGTGCCCCTCCCCCGGGCGTCGGGGTCCTCGTCCACACCCTCGGGGCCGGCAGCGACCGGGACGGCGGCACCAGCGCCAGCGTCGCGGGCCGGCAACGCCGCGTTGATGAGGATCCCGCACGTGGCGAAGCGCTCCGCGGGCTGCTTGCTCATGGCGCGCTGCAGCGCGGCAGACGTGCTTGCGGCAGCGGACGGATCGATGTCGCCGAGTGGCGGCGGCGTCGCCATGAGATGGGCGCCGTAGAGCTTGGAGCGGCTGTCGCGTTCGAACGGCGGCGCGCCGACGAGCGTGTGGTACAGCGCGCAGGCCAGGGCGTACTGGTCACTGGCGGGCGTGATCGGCTCACCGCGCAGCTGCTCCGGTGCGACGTAGAGCAGGTCGTCGATCGGCCCGCCGCGCGCCTCGTGGGCCAGTCGCTCCCTCAGGAGCAGCGACGACCCGAAGCCCACCAGGTACCCGACGTACGCCAGGCCCTTCCCGCTGCTTGGACCGATCCAGATCGTCCGCGGACTCAGCGCGCCGTGCACGACGTCGGCGCGGTGCGCCGCGTCGAGCCCACCTGCCAGTTGCGCGAAGATCGCCAGCGCAGCGGACTCGTTGATCGAGCCACCGTGAGCCACCATGTCGCCGAGCGGAACCGCGCGGATGAACGGCGTGGCGACGTACGGGTGACCGTCGATCACCCCGAGGTCACGGGGACGGACGATCGACGGGTGGTCGACCGCCCCTGCCTTCTGGGCGGCGGCCAGGAACTGCTGGACCAGCTCAGCGGCGTGCGCGCTGCCGTCGTCGAAGCGGGCGGCGATGCGCACGGCGAACTGGGCCGTTCCAGCCCGGGACGGGGAACCGGAGTCGTCGGTCGTCGCGAAGTACGTCGTGCTGATCGCGTCCGTCGCGATCGATCGGAGCAGCCGGTAGGGTCCGAACGCACGGCCCGCTGCCGGGCTCACGTGTCCATCACGTCCGCGCGCGTAGGCATGGTCCGCTGGCGCATGGTCCCATACGATACATGTGACCCGACGGCGGATCGCCCGCCGGGACCGCGACCCCGGACACCCGTATGCATCGGTCAGTCTCTGAGGTTGCGCGTCGCCGGGACGAGGCGCAGGAGATCGGTCGTCGCAGCCGTGACCGCCGGCGAGCTCCAACGCATCGGGATCGACCCCCCGGTGGCCCACCGGTCGACCTGGTCGGTGTAATGGTCCGAGAAGGCGTGCCCCGACACGCCCGTCAGATCGACCCAGCGCGACGCGTCGAGATCGGACAGGTCGACGACCATCCGCATCGACGGCACCCAGTCGACCTCGTAGCCCACGGCGGCGTCCCAGCCGGTGGCGTTGACGATCGACGAGCCGCCACCGAGCTCCCACGGCCCGCGGTTGAGCAGCCGGCCGACCAGCCCGATGTCGGACTGTCCGACGGTCTGGTTCTCCAGGTCGAGGGTGTGCAGGTGGCCCCAGGCCCAGCCGTCGACGCGGCGCGACTGCCGCCGGGTGAGCTCGTCACGCGCCTGCTGCATCGCCTGGACGAGGATGTCGTCACGGCCCTCGCGGATGCCCTCGGTGTCCACGTCGTCCCACCAGAGGTTGTTCGGCTCCTCCAGCAGCCCCGCGACCACCTCGAACCAGCGCGCGTCGCCGTCCGGCTGCACCGAGGCGGGCAGCTCGTCGGCGAAGGTCAGCTCCAGCAGGTTCTTCCACACCACGTTGAAGTACGCCGCCGCGGCCGAGTCCGCCGGCTGGGTGAAGTCCCAGCCCTCCAGCAGGGCCTGCCCCTCGGCGTAGTAGCCCAGCCCCGGCGTGACGTCGAGCAGGTAGGGGACCAGCACCGGGGCGAACCCGTTGCGCGTGTCGAGCTGGATGGCCGCCATGTCGTCGGGGTGCAGCGTGCCGCGCTTCTCGAGCAGGTCGACGATCCGTTGGCTGCGGTAGCCGTAGGCCCAGGAGTCACCGAGGTAGTAGGGATAGCCCTCACCGACGACGGCCTGGTTGGCGGTGACGATGAAGCCGTCCTCGGGGTCGAGCA